>NZ_JBEXGL010000011.1:0-78101 GCF_040607315.1 Micromonospora sp. NPDC005305
AGCACGGGTCGGATCGTCACGTCACGCCCCGCCGGCGGTCGACCGCGACGTACGAGCCGGCCGTCGGCCGCCGACGGGGTCCGCGGGCTCCGTCGGCGGCCCGCGCTCCCCGGACGGCGCGGAGCCGGGACCACGTGCGGGCGCAGGCGCGCGGCGGACTGCGGGCCGGCCGGTCGTCGGCGCGACGCTCCCGGTCGGGGCAACCCGAGCAGGATCACCCCGAGCAGCGTCACCGCAACGATCCCGTCGAGCCAGTAGTGGTTCCCGGTGCCGACCACCACGAGCAGGGTGAGCACGGGGTGGGCCAGCCAGAGCCACCGCCACCGCCCGGCGGTGACGGTGACCAGCGCGACGGCCACGGCGACGGCCCACCCGACGTGCAGGGAGGGCATGGCCGCGTACTGGTTGCTCAGCGTGTCGGTGTCGGGCGGGCCGTAGACGGCGGGGCCGTAGCGGCTGCCGGTGTCCACCAGACCGGTGAGCGCGGTCATCCGGGGCGGGGCGAGCGGCACGAGGACGTGCAGGACGAGCGCCGCCGCGGTGAGCACGGCGAGGGCCCGCCGCATCCACCGGTAGTGCACGGGATGGCGGAGGTAGAGCCAGACCAGGCAGAGCACGGTGGCCGGGAAGTGCACGTACGCGTAGTAGCAGTTGGCCAGCCGGACCGGCAGCTCGTGGAGCAGCAAGGGGGCCTGCACGGCGGCCTCGTCCGGCAGGTGGAGCAGCCGCTCCAGCCACCAGATCCGCTCCCCGTTGGCCCGCGCGGTCCCGGACCGCCCGGCCACCGCCACCCGGCCCGCCTTGTAGGCGAGGAAGAGCGCGGCGACGAGGGCCAGCTCGCGGACCGCCCGGCGCAACGCACCGGCCGGCCGCGCGTCGACGATCACCGGCGGTGGCGCGGGCTGCGTGGTGTCCACGGCGCCTCGATTCGGTCACGGCCGGCGTGACGCCGGCCCGGGTGGGCACGGACCAGGGCCGCCGCCGGATCGGCGACGGCCCTGGGACGACGGGGCGTCAGCGGCGGGCGCGTTCGCCCGGCCCCGCGACGTCCACGGCCACCTCGTCGAAGGCGGGCGCCCCGTCGACCGCGTCGGCCGCGACGGCGACCGAGCGGGCGGTGTCGGGCAGGTCCAGGCTGGACCGCAGGGTGACCGGCTTGAGCAGCAGCGCGGCCAGGATCCCGACGACCGCGATGGCGGCCGAGATCAGGAAGATGTGCCCGGTCGCGTCACCATACGCGGCCCGCACAATCTGCTGCACCGGCGCGGGCAGGGCGGCGAGGTTGAGCGTGCTGCTGCCGCCGCCCCCCGAGGTGGGGATCCCGGCCGCGGCCAGGTCGTGGGTGATCCGGTCGGTGACCTGGCGCGCCAGGACCGCGCCGAGCACCGACACGCCGATGGTGCCGCCGAGCGAGCGGAAGAAGGCCACGCTGGAGCTTGCCGCGCCGATGTCCTTGAGCGCCACGGTGTTCTGCACCGCGAGCACCAGGTTCTGCATGGTCATGCCGACGCCCACGCCGACGATGAACATGGCGGCGCCGACCAGGACCAGCGAGGTCTCGTGGTCGATGGTGCCGAGCAGCGCGAAGCCGACGACCAGGATGATCGACCCGGCGACGATGTACGGCTTGATCTTCCCGGAGGCCGTGATGAGCCGGCCGGCGACGATCGAGGAGAGCAGCACGCCGGCCATCATGGGGATGGTGAGCAGGCCGGCCTCGGTCGGACTGTAGCCGCGGCCGATCTGGAAGTACTGGCCGAGGAAGACCGCGCCGCCGAACATCGCCATGCCGACGGCGAGGCTGCCGAGGATGGCCAGCGCCGTGGTGCGCTCGCGGACGATCTCCAGCGGCACGACCGGCTCGGCGGCCCGCGCCTCGACCAGGACGGCGAGGGCGAGCAGCAGCACCGAGCCGCCGACCATCGCGCCGGTCTGCCAGGACAGCCAGGCAAACGAGCCGTCGACGAACGAGATCCAGACCAGCAGCAGGCTGACGCCGGCGGCGATCAGGGTGGCGCCCAGATAGTCGATCTTCACGTTGTCCCGCCGCGCTGTCGGCAGGTGCAGGGTGACCTGGAGCAGGAACAGCGCGACGATCGCGACCGGCACGCCGACGAAGAAGCACCAGCGCCAGCCGAGCCAGGAGGTGTCCACGATGAGGCCGCCGAGCAGCGGGCCGCCGACCGTGGCGAGGGCCATGACGCCGCCGAGGTAGCCGTTGTAGCGACCGCGCTCCCGGGGCGGGATCATCGCCGCGATCGCCACCTGGACCAGGGCCTGGAGACCGCCGACGCCGATGCCCTGGAAGGCGCGGGCGGCGATGAGCTGGCCCGCCGAGTGCGCGAAGCCGGCCGCGACCGAGCCGGCCAGGAAGACCACGATGGCGACCTGGATGAGCAGCTTCTTGTTGAACAGGTCGGCGAGCTTGCCCCAGATCGGGGTGGTCGCCGTGGCGGTGAGCAGGGTGGCGGTGACCACCCAGGTGTACTGGGTCTGCGAGCCGTTGAGCGATCCGATGATCTTCGGCAGGGCGGTCGAGACGACCGTGCTGCTCAGCATGGCCACGAAGAGCACCAGCAGCAGGCCGCTGAGGGCTTCCAGCGTCTGCCGCCGGTTCATGGGCGCGGCGTCCGCCGTCGCGGTGGGTGCGCTCATCGCGCGTCCTCCAGGTTGTCGTGTCGGGTGAGGGCGACCTCGAGGTCGCGGGTGAGGCGCGCGAGCGCGGTGGACAGGGCCGCCACCTCGCCGGGGGTCCAGTCGGCGAGCGCCCGGGAGAGCACTCCGCCGTACCAGTCGTAGGCCTCGGTCATGGCGGCCCGGCCGGCCTGGGTGATCGTCAGGTGGCTGGCGCGCCGGTCCTGCGGGTCGGCGCGCCGGTCGACCAGGCCGTCGGCGACCAGGGCGGCGACGGCGCGGCTGACCGTCGACGGGTCGAGCCGGCTGCGCTCCGCCAGGTCCCGGGCGTGGCAGCCGGTGACGCCGTCCCCGTCGATGTGCCGGAGCAGGCCCACCAGGCCGGGCGGCACGGCCGGCCGGTCGTCGGCGCGCCGCTGCTTGAGCAGTCGCACGCCGGTCAGCAGGTCCTGCAACCGGGCGACGAGCTCACGGCTGGTCGCGTCCACTCTTCCCCTCCCCCTGCGTTGGTTGCCTCAAGCAATGATTCGCGAATCTTGCGCATCAGGCAAGTTTGCTCATTGAGAAACGGATCACGTACGCTGGCGAGCCATGGAGGAGTCGACCGGGCTGCGCGAGCGGAAGAAGGCGGCGACCCGCCTCGCCCTGCACGAGGCGGCCCTGCGTCTCGCCGCCGAGCAGGGGCCGGACCGGGTCACCGTCGAGGCCATCGCGGACGCCGCCAACGTGTCCCGGCGCACCTTCTCCAACTACTTCTCCAGCAAGGAGGAGGCGCTCTTCCACGGCGACACCATGCGGCTGCGCCGGCTGCTCGACCTGATCGCCGAGCAGCCCGCCGACCTGACACCGTGGGCGGCGCTGAGCGGAGCCGCCCTGCGCCAGGCCGACGAGACGTACGACGAGACCGCCGAGTCCTGGCTCAACCGGCGCCGCCGGCTGCACGGCAACCCGGGCCTGCTGGCGCACCAGGTGGCCGCGTACACGGCGATCGAGCGCGAGCTGGCCGGGGAGATCGGCCGCCGGCTCACCGGCCCCGACGTGGCGCTGCGCGCGCGGATCCTGACCGCGACCTTCCTGGCCACCCTGCGGGTCGCCGTCCAGCAGTGGATCGAGCAGCCGGACCACCCGCTGGCCGACACGCTGCGGGCCGCGCTCGCCCACGCCGCCCCGGCGACCGGCTGACTGTCGCACCGTGGGGCTAGCGTCCTCGACGTGGTCACCGTCGACGACGTCCGTGCCCTGGCGCGCACGCTGCCCCGCACCAGCGAGCACCTGATCCACGACCGGGTCAAGTTCCGGGTCGGCGCGATCGTCTACGTCGCGTTCAGCCGCGACGAACAAACCATGGGCTTCGGCTACCCGAAGGAGCAGCGCGACGGGCTCGTCGCCGCCGATCCGGCGCTGTTCTTCCTGCCCCGCCCCTCCGACCTCCGGTTCAACTGGGTCTGCTGCCACCTGGAGCGGCTCGACCACGACCAGATGACCGAGCTGGTCTGCGAGGCGTGGCGGATGGTGGTCCCGAAGTTCCTGGCCCGCCAGCGGCTGGGCGGCTAGCCGCGACCGGCGAGGCTTCGGTGAGAGCGGTACCACGCCGTACGGTCCCGGCATGAGCGGCACCACGACATCCACGGCGGCCGTCCGGCCGTACCGCCCCGCCGACCACGACGCGGTCTACGACATCTGCGTGCGCACCGCCGACGCCGGTGGCGACGCCCGGGGCCGGTACGCCTCGGACGACCTCATGCCCGACCTGTTCGCCGGGCCCTACCTGCACCTCGAACCCGACCTGGCGTTCGTCCTGGCCGACGCCGGCCGGGTGGTCGGCTACGTGGTCGGCACCGCCGACACCGCCGCCTTCGTCCGCGCCTACCGGCACGTCTGGATCCCCCGGCTGGCGCACCGCTACCCGGCGCCGGCCGGTGACCCGCGCACCCCGGACGAGGAGATGATCGCCCTGCACCACCACCCCGAGCGGATGCTCCTGCCGGAGCTGGCCGGCTACCCGGCCCACCTGCACATCGACCTGCTCCCCAGCCACCAGGGGCACGGCCACGGCCGGCGGCTGCTGGAGACGTTCCTGGCCGCCGCCCGGGCCGGCGCGCCCGCGCTGCACATCGGCATGGTCACCGCCAACGTCCGCGCGCGCGGTTTCTACGACCGGCTGGGCTTCCACGTGATCCCGGTGCCCGACCGGGGTCCGCTCACCTACCTGGGGCGGTCCACCACCTGAGCTGCGACGACGGCCGGTCGCGGGCGGACGGCGCTCGATTCCGCCCCGCCGGCCGGTCCGGCGCTGACAGACTCGTCCGGTGGGCGGCGACCGGTGGCGCAAAGGGCTGGGTCCCGCCATGCCGATCGCCCCGGCCGCCCGGGTGGACAAGTTCGAGATCTTCTTCGACCTCGTCTTCGTGGTGTCGTTCTTCATCATCACGCGGGCCACCGCGGCGAACGTGACCGGACGCGAACTGCTGCACGCCATGCTGGTCCTCGCCGTGCTCTGGTGGTGCTGGGTGGTGCACAGCGTCGTGGCCAGCCGGCTGCGGCTGGGCGAGGGTTTCGTCCCGGCGCTCATGGTGATCGGCATGATCGCGTTGTTCACCTTCGCGCTCGCCCTGCCGCAGACCTTCGGCGACCTCCAGCAGGGCACCGCCGGGCCGATGCTGGTCACCGTCAGCTACGTGGTGATCCGCGCCGTGCACCTGTCGCTCTACGTGTACGCGACCCGGGGCGACCCGGCGGGCCGGCGCAAGCTCTGGCAGTTCGTCCCCGAGGTGCTGATCACCACCTGCCTGCTGCTGATCGCGGCGCTGCTCCCGCCGAGGGTCGCCGACCCGGAACTCGGGTTGTGGCTGCGCGACGGGCTCTGGATCGGCGTGGTGGTCGTGCAGTACGCCGGCGGCCTGCTGTCCGGCACCAAGGGCTGGCAGGTCACCTCCGCCGAGCACTGGACCGAGCGTTACGACCTGATCCTGATCATCGCGCTGGGCGAGTCGGTGATCTCGGTCGGCGTCGGCGGCAACCTGATCGGCAAGCCGGTGACCTGGCCGGCCATCCCCGCGGCGATCTTCGGCATCCTGTTCACGGCGGCGCTCTGGTGGGCGCACTTCGACATGATCGGCCCGGCCGCCCGGATCGCGCTGCACGCCGCGGAGGGCCACCCGCGCGTGGCGATGGCCCGGGACGCGTACGCCTATCTCTACCTGCCCATGATCGCCGGGGTGATCCTGTTCGCGATCGGTGCGGAGGAGCTGGTGCGGACGATCACCGACCCGGTCGGCGGGGTGGCCGAGCGGGGCCACGGACCGGCCGTGCCGCTCCTCTTCGCCGGGGTGATGATCTTCCTCGCCGCCGACATGGCGTTCCAGCTGCGCACCCTGAAGACCGTGTCGTGGACCCGGGTCGCCGCCCTCGCCGCGCTCGCCGTCGGGCTGCCGGTCGCCCGGGACCTGCGCGCCCTCGCCGCGCTCGGGCTGCTCACCGCGATCTGCGTCGCGCTCGTCGCGGTCGAGCTGGTGCTGATGGCGGATGCCCGGACCGCGCTGCGTCGGACGGTGTTCGAGGAGAAGGCCAGTCACGAGGCGGGCGAGGCGGCCTTCCGTGCCCGCTGGCACGACGGCGGCCCGGACCGGTCCACCGGGTAGCCGGCCGCCCGTTCCCCATGGTGGGACGGCTGGCCTTAGAGTCTCGGCGTGATCGAGATCGCCACCGAGGTCGACCTGTTCCACCCGCCGGGACGAATCTGGCGGGCGCTGACGGAACAGGCGCTGCTCGCCAAGTGGTTCGCCGGAAGCGAGTCGCTGGGCGACCGAACGCTGCTGCGGACCGGGGGGCTGCCCGGCTACGACGCCGACACCGAGGTGGAGGTGGTCGAGCTGCGCGCGCCGGAACGGCTGGTGCTGCGCTGCCGCGAGGGGGACCGCAGCACCCGGCTGGCGTGCGACCTGGCGCCCCTCGGCCACGGTTCCCGGCTGTCCGTGCGCGAGGTGCTGGAGGAGGGCGACTGGGACGCCGACCGGCGCGCCGAGCAGCACCAGCGGGCGGTGACCGGACGGCTCCCGGCGATCCTCGACTGGCTCGCGTTCCAGGAGGTCGACCTGCGCCGGGCCGAGGGTGGCCTGACCGCCGAACTGCCGGTGGTCCGGCCCGATGAGGGGCGTGGCCGGACCAGGCGCCGTCTGGTGCTGCTGGTGGCCGGCGTGCTGGCGGTGCTCGGCGTGGCCGCCGGGGCGACGGTGTGGGCCACCCGGCCCGCGCCCAGGACGCCGGCCGCCCTGCCGGCGTCGACACCGGCGTCGCCGCTGGCCAGGCCCTCCACGAGCAGCGCGCCGCCCCGGGCCACCCCGTCCCGGCCCACGCCGTCGGCCACCCGCCGCAGCGTCGCGCCGAGCGCGACCGCGGGCACCTCCCCGACCCGTACGGCCAGCCCCAGCGCCCGGCCGGCCGCTCGGCTGGCCGCCAGCTACGAAACGGTCTCCGACCGGGTCTTCGGCTACCGGGGCCAGGTGGTGGTGAGCAATCCCGGTCCGGCGGCGAAGCCGGACTGGACGGTGACCGTGACGCTGGGCGACGACGCCACAGTCAGCAGCGTCAACGGGGCCGAGGCGAAGCAGGACGGGGCGGTGGTCACCTTCACGGGCGCGGCGGTGCCGGCGGGTGGGTCGACCACCATCCGGTTCGACGTGCGGGATCCGGACCTGGCGGCCAACGAGCCGGAGGGCTGCACGGTGGACGGCGCGGCCTGCGCCGGGTTGTGAGCGGTGCGCCCGCGGCGCGGCGCCGCCCGGAGGACGGGTCCTCCCGGCGGCGCCGCTGACCGAGGGGTCAGTTCCGGTTGATGGTGAACGTGCTGGTCGTGTTCCTGATGTCCTGGTAGTTGTCGGTGAGCCGGAGGTTGGTGAAGGTGGCGGAGCCGACCGCCGGGCCCTGCCCCGGCTCGGGCATCTCGTTGACCCAGATGCCGAAGCCCGACTTGGCGTCGAAGGCGTCACCGCTGCGCTTCGCCCCGGAGATCGACACGTTGGTCAGGACCGTGTCGGTGACCGGATTCTCCGGTTGGCTGCCGTTGTACTTGGTCTGGAACATGATCCCCGAGTACGTCGGGTCGACGATGTCCACGTCGGAGATCCGGATGCCGCGGAACTCCTTGGAGGCGGAGAACAGCCACAGGGCCGGGAACGTCTGCTGACCCCAGAAGTGGCCGCCCGCCCGGATCAGCGAGACGTTCTGGAACTGGGTGGGCGGGCTGGCGCCGAAGCCGACGAACGGGTAGCCGAAGTCCAGCGAGCTCACGGTGATGCCCGAGTACGTCAGCATGTCGGCGATGTAGAGGTTGCGGAAGACGTTGTCGTAGCCGCCGTACACCGCCACCCCGGCCGCCCGCCACGTCAGCGTGGCGCTCAGGTTCTCGAACACGTTGCCGTGGTTGCCGCCCGAGCCACCCTGGTCGGTCGCGGAGAACAGCGCGAAGGCGTCGTCGCCGTTGGAGCGGCCCTCCGAGTTGGTGACCAGGTTGTTCGTGCTGGCGTTGGTCATGTTGACCGCGTCGGCGAAGGTGTCCCGGAACCGGCTGTCCCGGATGGTCAGCCCGCTGACGCTCACCCCCCAGTACGCGCAGACGGTGTGCTCGACCCAGACGCTGTCCAGCGTCATGTTGTCGACGTCCTTCAGCTCGCCCCACACCTTGCCCGGACCGTCGATACGGCTGGTGTAGTTGCCGAAGAAGGCCAGGTGGGCGAAGGTCGACCCGCTCGCCGAGGACTCCACCCGGAAGCCGGCGTCGGTGTTCTGCTGGTTGGTCGGCGTCTGGAAGCGGGTGTACCACATGCCCGCGCCGACCACCCGGACCGGCTTGCCGTACACCTGGAACTTCTGGGCGGTGTCGTAGGTGCCCGGCGGCAGGTAGACGCCGACGAGGTTCCCGGTGGGGTCCATCCGGACGGCGTCCAGGGCGTTCTGCACGTCGGCGTGGCTGAAGCCGTTCGGCACCGTGTAGCGGGCCGGGTCCGGGTTGGCCCGGGGCGACACCAGCTCGGTGTTGACGAAGTCGATCGCGTACGTGGTGCTGTTGGCCGGGTCCTTCTGGAGCCGGATGGTGGCGCCGGCCGGGACGGTCGAGTTCAACATCACGTTGGCCTCGTCGTACAGGTGGCGGGGCGCGCCGGCGCCCGGCGAGTCGCTCGGGCCGGCCTCGGCCCCGTAGAGCCAGATGTGCTTCGAGGTCAGGTTGATCGGCTTGTGCAGCACCCCGTTGACGTAGATGTTCAACGTCGAGTCGATCCCGCCGCCACCCGGCGCGTCCGGGATGGAGAAGCGGGTGACCAGGGTGTTGGTGGGCGCGCGGGTGGTCCACTCGACGTACGCCCCGGTGGTGTTCAGGGTGACCGCCCGGCGGCCGGACGCCTCGCCGGCCAGGTCGCCGATGCTCCGGTTCGGCCCGAGCACCTGCGCCCCGCCGCCGACCCGGCCGTCCTCGGCCTCGTACATGTCGTACGCGAGGTTCGCGCCCCGCCCGACGAAGAGCGGCCGCTCGCTGGTGTTGTTCTGCTGCTTGACGGGCAGCTCGTTGGCGTCGGCGGCGAGCGCCACCCGCACCGTGTACTTCCCGTTCGCCGCCGTCCAGCTGCCCAGGTTGACCGGCGGGCTGGTCGCCCCGGCCGCCAGGGCGCCGGTGTACGAGCCGGTCAGGGTGCGCACCACCGCGCCGGTGTCGCTGAGCAGGGTGAGGGTGATGCCGTGCGCCCCGCCGGCCGAGGCGACCGTGCCCTGGTTGCGGATCGACACCGCGAAGCTGACCGCGGCGCCCGCGCTCGGCGTGCCGGGTGACCAGGTGACCGCCCCGGCCACCAGGTCGGAGCTGGGCACCGCGCTGACCGTCAGCGAGGCCGTCCGGCTGTTGTTCGACTCGTTCTGCTCGATGACCGTGTTCGCCTCGTCGGCGGTGGCGGTCACCTCGTAGCTGCCGGCGTTGCGCGCGCCGATGCCCACGGTGACGGTCGCCGACGCGCCGGCCGCGAGCGCTCCGACGGCCGCGGTGCCGACCTTGGTCGTACCCAGGGAGAAGGTGACCGCGGAAGCGGCGGCCGGCGCGGTGCCGGCGTTGCGGACGGTGGCGGAGAGCGTGACGGCGTCGGTCTCCAGCGGCGCGGACGGCGCCGCGGACACCGCGGTGACGGTGAGGTCCGGGTTCGGCGCCGCAGTGCCGATCACCTGGAACTCGGCGACCTGCCCGTTGGACGAGCCCGAGTTGGCAGTGAACTGCAGCCGCACGTCGGCGGCGGTGGCGCTCACCGGGATGGTCACCGTGTTGCTGCTGCTCGGGTTGAACGAGTACGTCGCCGAGCCGACCACGCTGGTGAACCCGGAGGCGGACTGCTCCCGGCCGAGCACCTGGAAGGTCTGTGTGCGGGGCCCCCAGACCGGGTCGGGGTTGAGCTTGACCACGATCGCGCTGATGCTGGCGTTGGCGCCGAGCGCGACGGTCAGCGTGCTCGGGTACGCCCCCGGCGCGCCCTCCCAGTAGGTCGTCACGTCACCGTCGTTGGCGTTGGCCGCCGTGAACACGTGTACCACCGACGAGGCGGTGATGGGCTTGCCGGCGGCCAGGTTGCTGCCGCCCGGGGTGCTGCCGGTCCGGGTGACCGTGTTGGAGGTCGCCGAGACGTTCCCGGCCGCGTCCCGGGCCCGGACGAGGTACGAGACGGTGGCGCTGTCCGGCTGGGTGTCGGTGTAGGTGAGGGTCGTGCCGCTGACGCTGCCTCGCAGGGCGTTGTTGGCGTAGACGTCGTAGCCGGTGACGCCGACGTTGTCGGTCGACGCCGTCCAGGTCAGCCGGACCTGCCCGGACGCCGGCTGGGTGTACGCCAGGTTGCCCGGCGCGGTCGGCGCCGTGGTGTCCCCGGTGTTGCCGGTGCGGGTGACCGTGTTGCTGGGCGTCGACTGGTTGCCGGCCGCGTCGCGGGCCCGGAGGTAGTAGGAGACCGTCGACCCGGCCGGCTGGGTGTCGGTGTACGTGAGGGTCGACGCGCCCACGCTGGTGCGCAGCGTGCCGTTGGCGTAGACGTCGTAGCCGGTGACGCCGACGTTGTCGGTGGACGCCGTCCAGGTGAGCCGGACCTGGTCGGCGGCGGGCTCGGTGAAGGCCAGGTTGCCGGGCGCGCTCGGCGGCTGGGTGTCGCCGGTGGCCGGGCCGTAGACCTCCAGTTCGGCGAGCTGGCCGGCGGGCCAGCCGGTGTTGGCGGTGACCAGCAGCCGCACGTAGCGGGTGGTGGCCGTGCCGAGGGTGACGGTCACCGTGTTGCCGCTGCCCGGGTTGAACGCGTACCCGGCCGAGCCGGCGAGGGTGCCGAAGGTGGTCCCGTCGGTGCTGCTCTGCACGGTGATCGTCTGGGTGCGCGCCGGCCAGCCGGCGGGCAGCTTGAGCACCACCTTGTTGACCGCCACGGCGGCCCCGAGGTCGACCCGGAGCCACTGCGGGAACGCGTTGTTGGCGCTCTCCCAGTAGGTGGCCGGGTTGCCGTCGTTGGCGTTGCCCGCGCCGTAGACGTCGGAGTGGCCGCTCTCCGCCATGGTCCGGCCCAGGGCCAGGTTGGCCGACGGGCTCGCCGACCCGTACACCTCCAGCTCCGCGAGCTGCGCGGCGGCCCAGCCGGTGTTGGCGGTGACCGTGACCCGGACGTGGCGGCTGCTGGTGGCCGGGAAGCTCAGCGTGACCGTGTTGCCGTTGGCCGGGCTGAAGGTGCGCCCGGCCGGGGCGACCAGGGTGGTGAAGGTGCCGCCGTCCGTGCTGCCCTGCACCGACAGGGTCTCGGTGCGGGTCTCCCAGCCGGTGGGGAGCTTCAGCACGACCTGGTCGACCGACTGGGCGGAACCGAGGTCGACCTGGGCCCACTGGGGGAAGGTGCTGCCGGCGCTCTCCCAGTAGCTGCCGGCGGTGCCGTCGGTGAGGTTGCCGGCCGCGTAGGGGCCGTTGACGCTGCTGGCCGTGGCGGCCCGGCCGAGCGCGAGGTTGGGGCCGCCGGCCGCGGCGGCCGGGGACGGGGGCGGGGCCGTGACGGCCAGTGCGACCGCGGCGAGCACCGCGACCAGCCGGGTACGGAATCTGGACATGGTGGAGGGACACCTTCTTCCGGGGACGTGGAGAGGTGGGTGTGGTGGGGGGTGGGCGGGGTCCCCGCCGCGCCGCGGGGACCCCGGGGGCGGTCAGGTGGCGTACACCTCGAACTCGCCGAGCTGGCCCACGGGCCAGCCGGTGTTGCCGGTGAAGGTCAGCCGCAGGTGCCGGCGCCCGGCGGACGGGAACGTGATGGTGGCGGTGTTCCCGGTGGCCGGATCGAACGTGTAGCCGGCCGGCGCCTTCACCGTGGTCCAGGTCGACCCGTCGGTCGAGCCCAGCACCGACAGGGTCTGGGTGCGCGCCTGCCAGGCCGACGAGGGCGGCAGCTTCAACACCACCCGGGACACCGGGTACGTGGCGCCGAGGTCCACGGTGAGCGACTGCGGGAACGCGTTGTTGGCGCTCTCCCAGTACGTGCCGGCGTTGCCGTCGACCGTGTTGGCCGCGCCGTACACGTCGGCGTGACTGGTCTCGGTGACCGGCCGCCCGGCGGCCAGGTTGCCGCTGGGCGGGGGCGGCGTGGTGGTCGGGGGCGGGGTGGTGGTCGGCGGCGGGGTGGTGCCCGTCGGGCCGTACACCTCGAACTCGGCGACCTGGCCGGCCGGCCAGCCGGTGTTGCCGGTGACGCTGAGCCGCAGGTGCCGCCGCTCCCCCGCCGGGAGCGGGATCGACACGGTGTTGCCGGTGGCCGGGTCGAAGGTGTAGCCGGCCGACGCCTTCACCGTGGTCCAGGTCGACCCGTCGGTGGAGCCGAGCACCGACAGGGTCTGGGTACGCCGCTCCCAGCCGGCCGGCAGCCGGACCGCCACCCGGTCGACGGCGCGCGCCGCGCCGAGGTCCACGGTCAGCGTCTGCGGGAACGCGTTGTTGGCGCTCTCCCAGTACGTCCCGGCGTTGCCGTCCACGGCGTTCGCCGCCGCGTACGTCTGGGTGCTGCTGGACGCGGTGGCCGGCCGGCCGAGCGCGAGGTTGCCGCCCGACGGCGGCGGGGTGGTCGGGGTGGGGCTCGGCGTCGGGCTGGTCGGGGTCGGGGTGGGCGGGGTGGACGGGCCGTTGCCCCACTGCGGCTCGGGCCACGGCCCGCAGTACGGGTTCGCCGAGTACCAGCCGGAGTTGCCGGCGCCCTGGGTGATCTGGAAGCCGCTGCCGACGCAGTTGTACATCGGGTTCGCCTGGGCGATGCCGGTGGCCCGGACGTTCGTGAAGCTGACCTGGCTGGGCGCCTGCACCTGGAGCGCGAAGGTCCCCGCGCCGTCGATGCGTACGTTGTTCAGGTTGATCCCGCTGGTCTGCCCCTCGATCCAGTGCAGCGCCGCGTAGGAGCTGTCCAGGATGTCGGTGTCGGTGACGTTGATGGTGGCGCCCTGGATCGGCTCGTTGAGCGCCGAGAACCAGAGCGCGCCGACGCCGAAGCGCCAGTTGTAGTCGGAGTTGCCGTTGCGGATCAGGGTGTTGCGGGCGACGGTGATCGTGCCGGCGACGGCGGTCGGGCCGTTCACGCCGGGATAGCGGTTGGCCACGTGGATGCCGCCGCCGTTGGTGACCGAGTCGGCGGTCACGTTGTCGGTGATCCGGATGTCCCGGCCCCCGTAGGTGACCAGGTGGTTCGCCAGGATCGTCACACCGACCGTGTTGAAGGTGAAGGCGTTGTTGACGTTCGGCACGCTCTGCGCCCACATGGCCAGGCCGTCGTCACCGGTGTTGCGGACGAACGTGTTCGTCACCGTGGAGTTGGTGACGCCCCAGTGGAAGTTCACCCCGTCGGCCGTCTGGTCGAGGATCCGGCTGTTGCGGATGGTGAAGTTGTCCATGGGGCCGTCCATCCAGGCGCCGACCTTGGTGTGCTGCAACCAGAGGTTGTCCACCACCGAGTTCGACATGGCCCCGCCCAGGGCGTTGACCTGGTCCTCGTCGACCCGCTCGCGGATGTCGCCGATGATGGCGAAGTCCCGCAGGGTGACGTTGCGGCTGGGCCCGCCGGCCTCGTGCGGGCGGATCCCGCCGCCGTAACCCCCGCCGGCGACGTACTTGCCGTAGATGCCGGCGGCCCGCTTGCGGTCGGTGGGGTGCCGGCCGCCGAGCACCGAGTACCAGGGCCCGGCGCCGCGCAGGGTCACCCCGTCGACCACCACGTGGTCCCAGAGGGTGAACGTGCCGGCGGGGATCCACACGGTCCTGCCCTGGGCCTTCCCGGCGTCCACGGCGGCCTGGAACTTCGCCGTCGAGTCGGTCGCGCCGCTCGGGTCGGCGCCGAAGTCGGTGACCACGTCCAGCGCGCCGGTGGGCTTGGCGATCTGCCCGCCGACCAGCTCGAAGTCGGCCAGGTCGATGGTGAAGGTGGGCGACTGGGCGGTCGAGGAGACCTGGAGGCGGATCTTCGTGCCGGCCGGGTACGTGGTGCCGAACAGGGTGCGGGTCTCGTCGTAGAAGTGGTGCGGGTTGGTGTCGCCCGGGTTGTTGTTGAACGGGTAGCCGCCGTAGTACCAGCCGTACCGGGAGGTGACCGGGACGGACTTGACGAGCGTGCCGCCGGCGCGCAGGTCGATGCTGGCGTCCCGGCCGGTGCCGGCGGCGTTGTCCGGCAGGCTGTACCGGAAGGTGATCGCGTTGGCCGGCGCCGTGAGGGTGAACTCGACGTACTCGCCGGCGGCGTCGAGGGTGACCGCCTCCCGGCCGGACGCCTCGGACGGGAGGGTGCCGTAGCGGCGGTCGGGGCCGATGCGGGTGCCGGTGTGCGCGACGTTCTCCGCCTCCTGCTCGACGAATCCGACGGTGGCGCCGCGGCCGGCGATGGCGAACGGGGACAGCCCGGCCGCGCGGGCCGGGGTGGCGGTGGTGGTGAGCGCCACGACGGTGACGGAGGTGGCGGCCAGCGCGGCGCCGGCGAGGACGGCGAGCCCCGCGCGGAGCCGGGTGCGACGGGCATGGTGCGGGGTGGTGTGATCGGCCATGAGGGGTGCGCTCCCTTTCGTCGGATGGCCAGGTCCCCCGTGCGGTGCGGTGGTTTCCTCCCCTCCCTTCGGGTGGCGCGGCGGGCGGCGCCGGCGGAGGGGCCGCCGGCGCCGGGGACGGGTCAGCCGGTGCGCAGCCAGACCGCGGTGTCCGGCGGCAGCCGGTCGTCGTCGAGCGGGCCGCTGGCCAGCAGCAGCCGCTCGTGGGCGGGCAGCGGCACGGCGGCGGCGGAGAGGTTGACCAGGCAGGTGAGGCCCGGCTCCCGGGCGAAGGCGAGCACCTGGTCGGGGGCGGGCAGCCAGGTGAGCGCGCCGTCGCCGAGCGCGGCCTCGGACCGGCGGATCGCGATGGCCGCCCGGTAGAGCTCCAGCATCGAGTGCGGGTCGCCGGTCTGGGCGCGCACCGTGCGGTCCTTCCAGTCGGCCGGCTGGGGCAGCCAGGGCCCGGCCGCCGCGCCGTCCGGGCTGAACCCGAACGGCGGGGCGTCGCCGGCCCACGGCAGCGGCACCCGGCAGCCGTCCCGGCCCGGGTCGACCCGGCCGGAGCGTTCCCACATGGGGTCCTGGCGCAGCTCGAACGGGATGTCCTCGACCTCCCAGAGCCCCAGCTCCTCCCCCTGGTAGACGTACGCGGCGCCGGGCAGCGCCAGGGAGAGCAGCGCGGCGGCCCGGGCCCGGCGGGTGCCCAGTTCGAGGTCGGTCGGGATGCCTTCGCGCTTGGCGGCGAAGCTGAACCGGGTGTCCGCCCGGCCGTAGCGGGTGACGTGCCGGGTGACGTCGTGGTTGGAGAGCACCCAGGTGGCCGGCGCGCCGACCGGGGCATGCGCGCCGAGCGTGCCGTCGATGCTCTCGCGCAGGGCCGAGGCGTCCCAGACGCAGCCGAGGAAGTCGAAGTTGAAGGCCGAGTGCAGCTCGTTCGGGCGCAGGTAGTTGGCGAACCGCTGCCGGTCCGGCAGCCACACCTCGCCGATCAGCGCCCGGTCGCCCGGGTAGGAGTCGGCGACCCGCCGCCAGCTCCGGTAGATCTCGTGCACCCCGTCGAGGTCCCGGAAGGGGTGCGGCCGGTCGGGCCGGGTCTCGGGCAGCGTGCCGTCCTTGACCAGCAGCCCGGCCGAGTCGATCCGGATGCCGTCCACGCCCCGGTCGAACCAGAACCGCAGGACGTCCTCGAACTCGGCGCGCACCCGCGGGTGGTCCCAGTTGAAGTCCGGCTGCTCGGGGGCGAACAGGTGCAGGTACCAGTCGCCGGGGGTGCCGTCCGGGTTGACGGTCCGGGTCCAGGTGGGGCCGCCGAACTCACCCACCCAGTCGGTGGGTCGCTCGTCGCCGTTCGGGCCGCGACCGGGCCGGAACCAGAACAGCTCCCGCTCGGGCGCGTCCGGCCCGCCGGCCAGAGCCGCCCGGAACCAGGGGTGCGCGTCGGAGCAGTGGTTCGGCACGATGTCGACGATGGTCCGGATGCCCAGCTCGTGTGCCTCGCTGATGAGCGCCTCCGCCTCGGCGAGGGTGCCGAACACCGGGTCGATGTCGCGGTAGTCGGCCACGTCGTAGCCGGCGTCGGCCATCGGCGAGGGGTACCAGGGGCTGAACCAGATCGCGTCGATGCCGAGCTCGGACAGGTAGCGGAGCCGGGACCGGATGCCGGCGATGTCGCCGATGCCGTCGCCACCACCGTCGGCGAAGCTCCGCGGGTACACCTGGTAGATCACCGCTCCACGCCACCACGGACCGCTGTCTGCTGTGGACACGAGCACCTGCTTTCTGCGTCGGTACGTCGGCGGGTTCGCCGGACCTGGATGTGGCGGGCGAACGGTCGTCGGTCGCCGCGGGAGGGTTCGCCGGTGGGTCCGGCCGGGTCAGCCCTTGAGGCTGCCGGTGGTCAGGCCGGACATGATGTTGCGCTGGAAGATCAGGAAGATGACGACGGTGGGGATCGCGGCAATGACCGAGGCGGCGATCACCACGTTCATGGGGGTGCCGCCGGCGAAGGCGAAGATGCCCACGCTGACCGTCCGGGTCTCGGGCGACGGCATGACCAGCTTCGGCCAGAGGAAGTCCTTCCAGACCGCCGTCACCGCGAAGATCGAGACCACGCCGAGGATGGGGCGCGACATCGGCAGGATGATCGACCAGAGCGTGCGCAGCGGGGTCGCCCCGTCCACGAAGGCCGCCGCCATGAGGTCCTCCGGGATCGAGTCGAAGAACCGCTTCAGGAGGAAGATGTTGAACGCGTTGGCGACCAGGGGCAGCCAGATGGCGAACGGCGAGTCCAGCAGGTTCAGGTGCAGGATCGGCAGGTCGATCACCGTCACGTACTGCGGGACGATGAGGACCATCGCCGGGATCATCAGGGTCGCCAGCATCAGGCCGAGGATCGCGTTGCCGAAGACCGGCCGCAGCTTCGACAGCGAGTACGCCGCCGCCGTGTCCAGGACGAGTTGGAACAGCACGGCGCCGGTCGCGTAGTAGAACGTGTTGAACAGCAGCTTGGCGAGGTCGAGGTTGTGCCACGCGTCGACGTAGTTCTGCGGCTGCGGGTCCTCGGGGAACAGCGACGGCGGCGTCTGCGCGATCTCCTGGCCGGACTTGAGCGCGCCGGTGACCATCCAGTAGAGCGGCCCGATGAAGACGAGCGTGAACCCCACCACGACGACGGCGAGCAGCGTCCAGTAGATGATCCGGCCGCGTCCCCGTTCGAGCTGGGCCTGGGAGATGAGGGTCCGGGTCCCGGAGTCCTGTGCCATTCCTCGTCCGTCCTAGTCCTGTTTCGCGGTCAGCCGCACGTAGACGGCGGAGAAGCCGGCCAGCACGACGAGCATGATCACGCCGAGCGCCGCCGCGCCGTTGAGGTCGTTCTGGAAGAACCCGTGCTGGTAGATGAGGTACGCCACCGACGTGGCCGAGTCCCCGGTGCCCGCGCCGTTGGCGAGGATCAGCGGCTCGATGAAGAGCTGCATGGTGGCGACGATCTGCATCATCGCCAGGAGCGCGAGGATGAGCCGGGTCTGCGGAATGGTCACGTGCCGGATCCGCCGCCAGATGCCGGCGCCGTCGAGTTCGGCCGCCTCGTAGAGTTCGCCGGGGATGTTCTGCAGCGCGGCCAGGTAGATCAGCACTGCGCTGCCCATGTTCATCCAGGTCGACGCGAGCACCATGGCCGGCATGGTCATCCCGGGTGACTGCATCCACTCCGAGGTCGGCAGGTGCAGCGCCGCGAGGACCGCGTTGAACAGGCCCGCCTCGCTTGGGTCGTAGGCGTAGAACTTGAAGAGGAACAGCGCCGAGGCGGGCGGCAGCATCACCGGCAGGTAGACCAGGATCCGCAGGTAGCCCCGGGCGTGGCGGAACTCGTTGAGCAGGATCGCCACGAAGAACGGCACCGCGTACCCGAGGACCAGCGCGAGGAACGTGAAGTAGAAGGTGTTCTTCCAGGCGGTCCAGAAGCTCGGGTCGGCGATGATGCGGGCGTAGTTGTCCCAGCCCACCCAGGTGGTCTCGCCGCGGCGGGTGCGCTGGAAGCTCATCACGATGCCGCGGACCATCGGGTACCAGGAGAAGACGGCGAAGCAGACGACCGCGCCGATCAGGAACGTGTGCCCGCTGAGGTTGTCCCGTACCTTGCGGCCGAGGCTCGTCCGGCGGCGACTCGACGGGTACGGCGGCTCGGAGCGACCCGGTTGCCTGGTGGTACCCGGGACGGTGGTGATCGCCAAGGCTTCTCCTGCGGACGTCGGTGACCGGACGGGACGGGCGGGGTGTGGGGGCCGGCGCGCCGGCCCCCACACCCGCGGGCTCAACTGCCGGCGGCCAGCAGCTGGTTGACCTTGTCTTCGGCCGTCTTGAGCAGCGCGTCGATGTTCGCGTTCGGGTTCGTCAGGACCCCGGACATCGCCGCGTCGAGCACCGCGTAGACCGCCTGCGCGTTGCGCGGCTCACCCTTGATCGCCACCTGGTTCGCCTCGAAGATCGCGAAATTCGCCGTGTCGACGTTGGCGTTCGCCTTGCGCAGCTCCAGCTCCTTCTTCTGCGCGTCACTCCCGTTGGCGAACAGCAGCGGCTGGGGCAGACCCACCGGGTAGTTCTGCGGCTTGGCCCGGACGTAGTCGAACTGGCCCTTGCCCGGCGTCAACTTCTGGTAGGCGATCCACTTCAGACCGGCCTTGACCTGGTCGGGGGTCAGGCCCTTCTTGAAGAAGTAGCCCTCGCCGCCACCGAGCGTCGCCTTCGCCGGGCCGTCCTGGCCGGGCAGCGGGCCCATGGCCCAGTCCTGGAACTTGCCCTGGAACTGGCTGACGATCGCCTGGGTGGCGTCCGGGGCACCGATGAACATCCCGACCTTGCCCGCGCCGGCGTTGGTCAGCAGGTCACCCCACTGGAGCAGCTGGCGGCTGCCCATGCTGTTGTCGCCGTACCGCATGTCCTTGAGGTTCTGCAGGACCTGCTTGCCCATGGCGTTGTTGAAGTCGGCCTTCTTGCCGTCCTCGGTCAGCACCTGGCCGCCCTGCGAGTAGAGCAGGGAGGTGAAGTGCCAGCCGCCGGTGTTGCCGGCGCTGTACTCGGAGTACCCGGCGATGCCGTTGCCCAGGGCGGAGATCTTCTTGGCCGCCTCCCGGACCTCCGCCCAGGTCTTGGGCGGGTTGTTCACGTCGAGGCCGGCCCGCTGGAACAGGACCTTGTTGTAGACCAGGCCCATCGAGTAGTTCTTCACCGGGACGGCGTAGAGCTTGCCGCCGTCGGTGAAGACCCCCTTGAGCGCCGGGTCGACGCTGTCCCAGGTCGAGATCGTGTCCTTGTTGGCGTACTCCGTGATATCCATGGCCTGACCGGAGTCCAGCACCTGCTGGAGATCCGTCATGTACCCGTAGAACACGTCGGTCACCGTGCCGCCGGCGAGGCGGGCCGTGAAGTCCGGCGGGTTGTTGCACTGCTCGCCGACGCTGACGCTCTTGATGACGATGTTCGGGTTCTGCTTCTGGAACTCGGCGACGTCGTCGTTCCAGTTCTTCAGCAGCTCCTTCTGGGCGCCGACCGGCTGGCAGTCGACGGTGATGGTGACCTTGCCGCTGGCGTCCTTCGCCGCGTCGTCGCTCTTCGTGGAGCAAGCCGTCAGGCTGAGCCCCAGGCCGGCCACGAGCGCTATCGCCGCAGCCTTCCGGTACTGCGGTACGGACATCTGTCCATCCCTTCGGGGGAACGGGGTATCCATGACCTTCGCTTGATTTGCCGTGATCGCCACCGCCCGGCGTCGAGGCCGGGTGCGAGTGGAGTCACTGTAGCGAGACGGACTAGTTGCGGCAAGGTTTCGATCGCGAGGTGAAAGGACACGACTTTGTGACGACAGATGTCGACGGTGGTACGCCGGCAGATACGGTCCCGGGTTCCGTCCCTTGAGGTCCCGGCGGGCCGCAACGAGAAAACGGCCGCCGACCGCGGTTGCGCGGTCGGCGGCCGAAGGCATCGTCGAAAGGTCAGGCGGGCGGCGGTTCGGGGCCGGGCGCCACCGCGGCGCCCGGGGCGGTGGTCAGCGGCCGGGGGCCGGCGCGGTGGAGCCGCGCACCACGAGTTCGGGCTCGAACAGCAGCTCGTCGTGCAGCACGCCGGCCCCCTCGATCTGGGTGACCAGCAGGTCCACCGCGGCCTGCCCCATGGTCTCGATGGGCTGCCGCACGGTGGTCAACGGCGGGTCGGTGCAGGTCATGAACGCGGAGTCGTCGAAGCCGACCACGGACACGTCCGTGGGCACCGCACACCCGAGCCGCCGCGCCGCCCGGATGGTGCCCAGGGCCAGCACGTCACTCGCGCAGATGACGCCGGTGACGCCCCGCTCGATGAGCTTGCTCGCCGCGACCCGCGCCCCCTCCATCGAGAAGCTGGAGCGCTCGACGTACGTGGTGCCGTCGGCCCAGCCCGCCGCCTGGATCATCGCGGCCAGCTTCCGCCGGGACGGGACGTGCCCCTCCGGGCCCAGCACCATGCCGATCCGCTCGTGTCCGAGCGAGCGCAGGTGCCCGTACGCCTGCTCGACCGCCACCGCGTCGTCGGTGGAGACCCGCGGGAAGCCCAGCTCGTCGACGCCGGCGTTGACCAGCACCACGGGCAGGCCCCGGTCGGTCAGCCGGCGGTAGTGCTCGTGCGTGGCGTCGGCGAGGGCGTACGACCCGCCCGCGAAGATCACGCCGGAGACCTGGTGGTCGAGGAGCATCTCGACGTAGTCCGACTCGGACACCCCGCCGATCGTGCGGGCACAGAGCGCCGGGGTGAAGCCGCGCTGCGCGAGGGACCCGGTCACCACCTCGGCGAGCGCCGGGAAGATCGGGTTCTGCAGCTCGGGCAGGACCAGGCCGACCAGCCGAGCCCGCTCGCCGCGCAGCTTGGTCGGGCGCTCGTAGCCGAGCACGTCGAGCGCGGTCAGCACCGCGGTCCGGGTCGCCTCGGACACACCACCGCGCCCGTTGAGCACCCGGCTCACGGTGGCCTCGCTGACGCCCGCCTTGCGGGCCACCTCCGTCAACCGTTTCGTCACGGCGGCAATCGTACGTCATTTTCTTGCAAGAAATGAACAAGGGTGGGCGGCACCCTTGCCCGGTCCGAGCCGCCGTCGGCCCACCCGGGCGGGCCAGGGGGCTCCACCGAGCCCCGAAAGATTTGAACAGACAGAAGCTTGAATATCGACAAACGCCAGGAATAACATGAGGCACCTTTCGGCCGGTGCCTTCCAGCCGCGCCGATGCCACCACCGTCTCCCCCGTCCCCCGGTGAAAGTGGGTAGTCCGATGCAGCGGAGCGTGGAAGGCGCGGCGGGCCGGCGCCCGGCCGCGCCCATCGCCAGGATCCTCGCGGCGGCGGCCACCGCCGTCGCGCTGGCCGTACCGACCGGGAGCGCCGCACTGGCCGCTGGCCACACCGGCCCCGCCCCGGTGATCACCCGCGCCGGGCTCGACCCGGCACTGGTCGCCGGCCGGGGCGCCACCGTGGACTTCGTCGAGCAGGAGGCCGAACGGGCCCGGACCACCGGCACGGTCATCGGCCGGGACCGCGCCGCCTACACCCTCGCCGGGGAGGCGTCCGGGCGGCGGGCCGTCCGCCTCTCCCCCGGCCAGTACGTCGAGTTCACCCTCCCGCGGGCGGCGAACGCGCTCACCGTCCGGTACAGCATTCCCGACGCGCCCGGCGGCGGCGGGATCACCGCGCCGCTGCGCGTCACCGTCGGCCGTGCGCCGGCCCGCACCATGACGCTGACCTCGCAGTACGCGTGGCTCTACAACCAGTACCCGTTCACCAACGACCCGGGCGCCGACCTGATCCACCCGGACTGGTGGATCACCGAGTGCTCCTGCGTGCCGGCGGCCACCACGCCCGCGCCCACCATCACCAAGCCGTTCCGGCCGCACCACTTCTACGATGAGCAGCGGCTGCTGCTGGGCCGCACCCACCGGGCCGGCGAGGTGGTCCGGCTCACCGCACCGACCGGCACGGCCGCGGCATGGACCGTGATCGACCTGCTGGACTCCCACCTGGTGGCCCCGCCCCGGGTGCTGCCGCACGCCGTGAACGTGCTGGCCTTCGGCGCCGACCCGACCGGCCGGCGGGAGTCCGCCGACGCCTTCGACCGCGCCGTCGCGTACGCCCGCCGGGCGGACCGGACGCTCTACCTGCCGCCCGGCACGTACCAGGTGAACCGGCACATCACCGTCGACGACGTGACCATCGCGGGCGCCGGCAGCTGGTACACCGTCGTCAAGGGCCGCGAGGTGGCCCTGGACACCCCGGCGCCCGACGGCTCGGTGCACACCGGCGTCGGCTTCTACGGCCGCGACGCCGCCGACGGCGGCAGCAGCGACGTCCACCTCTCCGGCTTCGCCGTCGAGGGCGACGTGCGCGACCGCATCGACACCGACCAGGTCAACGCCGTCGGCGGGGCGCTCAACCACTCCACCGTCGACGGTCTCTACCTGCACCACACCAAGGTCGGCCTGTGGTTCGACGGCCCGATGAGCGACCTGCGGGTCACCAACACGGTCATCGCCGACCAGATCGCCGACGGGCTCAACTTCCACACCGGCGTCAAACATTCCTCGGTCTCGCACAGCTTCGTCCGCAACACCGGCGACGACGCGCTGGCCATGTGGTCGGAGACGACCGGCAACGCCCACAACACCTTCGACCACAACACGGTGCAGTCCCCGGTCCTGGCCAACGGCATCGCCCTCTACGGCGGCACCGACCTCACCGTCTCGCACAACCTGATCGCCGACCCGGTCCGCGAGGGCAGCGCCATCCAGATCGGCTCGCGGTTCGGCGCCGAACCGTTCACCGGCCAGCTCCGGGTCACCGGCAACACCACGGTCCGGGCCGGCACCTACGAGCTGAACTGGAACATCGGCCTCGGCGCGATCTGGTTCTACGCGCTGGACCGCAGCATCGACGCCGACATCCAGGTGGTCGGCGACAGCTACCTGGACAACACCTACAACGCGATCATGCTGGTCAGTGACTGGCCGGTGAAGGACGCGGTGTCCATCAGCAACGTGCACTTCCGGGACATCCGCGTCGACGGCACCGGCACCTCGGTGGTGAGCGCCCGGACCGCCGGCTCGGCGTCGTTCGCCGACGTGGACGCGCGCAACGTCGGCGCGGTCGGGGTGAACAACTGCGGGTCGTTCCACTTCACCCCGGCCGGGTCGGAGTTCGGCCTCACCGACCTCGGCGGCAACGACGGCTGGCTGGCCCCCTGGCTGCTGCCCGACACCATCACCTGCGACGACCGCCCACCGGTGGTGCCGCCGCCGGCACCCACGCCCTGGTAGGTGATCCGGAGCACCCCGGCGGCGACCCGACCGCCGGGGCGCGGTCCTCCAGCGTGACGGACCCGGAATGGGCCGTAGCAACTACTGACGATCCTCGGCGGGCACTTCGGCGTGATCCTCCTCGGGAAACAGACCCTCCATCACTACGACCAAATGCCCGGCGACGACGAGGACTTGCCGACGTTCATCCATCACGCTGGCCATTCCGTCGATCCACGGCTGCATCGCCACCGCCTCCTCAAGCAAGTCTTCCTCTGCACGGGCCACGATGTCTTGAGCCGCCGACCACCCGTCCTTCCAGACCAACGCCCCGGCCAGCAGTGCGGCGAACTCAGGTCCGTGGGGGGGCGTGCGGTCGATGTACCCCCTGACGTCTGACCTGTGCGAAATCTGCGGGTACTGCGCGATAATGAGCGACACCGGCCAGCCATCGGCGGGCACCGGTCCTTTTTTGATCGCAAGCGGTGCGAGGGCTGCCGCATCTTCGCCCGAGAAGAGCTCCGGACTGTGCGCGACATGAGCGATCAACAACGACAGACTGTAACTCTGGGGCCTTTTTGTTTCGTCCGCGTGGATGAGCTGGGCCACTTTCCGGCGACTCCGCCAGAACGCTCTCGGGTCCACGTAGGCACGCGCCGCCTCGCCCATGACGTCGACCTCGCGATCAGGGCTTCCGATCGTATAAGTGTTACCCACCACGCCGTGCCCCGCGTTGAAGATCACCGCGTCGATTCGGGACAGGGCAAGCCACTCCGTGTGAACCACCGGCTGCTCTTCTTCCAGCTCCCCACGAGAAACGAACAATCCCGCCTCGTCCACCGACAGGGTGCCGAGGAAGTCGGTGCCGAGACACCCCTGCCACACCCGGACCAGCCTCACCCACCACTCGCTGACCTGAGCCGACCTTGGGGCGATCGAATCAAGTGCGACTGGCCCCTTCTCGACGTGCAGCAGAATCTGCACAAGATTAGCCGTATAGATGGCGAACCGTTCGACATAGGTACCTGCGGACGGAGCATATGCCCCGTATCGGCCGCTGTCCCATCGACTCTCGGCCTCGCTCAACAGAACGCGCAATATCTGACCGGCGCGGACTGCAGCGTCCGAATTCGAGTACAGCTGTTCGATAAATGAAAGGATGGCCGAGCCACCCGAATTAAAGCTCTGGTGCGACAGCAGTGCGTAGAGGCGGTCATCGTCCCAGTTCTGGGAGGACGGCCGATCGCGGGAATTCCAGAGTTCGTCGAGTTCCGTCATGGTGAGGTAGGCGATGAGGTACTCGCTGAAGGTAGCGTGCAGGAACTCGTAGCTTCGCCCCTCCAAGCCCTCGTCAGCCTCAGAGGCATGAACGAAGAAGAAGCGGCCGAGTACCCGGCGTGCCGCGTTCAGCGAAACGCCCCGCTGCGGATTCTGCCGCTTCCGCGGCGCCGAATCGAGTGCGTAGAGGTCCTCCAGGAGTGTCTGCTCCTCGATGTAGTGCTTGCCTCGGTTGAACATGCCGAAGGCGGCGATTCCGAGCCGCCAGAGTTCCGCGTGCGTCTGCACCTCTTCGCTCCCGGCTGGTTCGACATCTCTCGGCTTACTGAGTTCGCGTCGGATGAACCTACGCAATATCCCACCGTAGATCTGGGCAGGCGTGGAGTCCTTCTCCATCGGGGGAAGGCCGTTTGGTACGCCGTAGAGAACCAGGAGCAGCAGAAGCAGCGGCTGGCGGGCGATGTCGCCGTAGGACAGCACGGATGCGGCTGGTGGGATGCCAGCCAGCTCGCTGTGCCGCAGATGATCGTTGACGCGCTCCCATATGCCGAGCCAGGCGGCCACCTGCTCGGATCGAAAATTCTCCAGCTTGACCACCAGGCAGCCGTCGGGGATGCGAGCGAGATCTGCGACCAGGGTCCGCGACGTGACGACGACGGCGACCGGGTGGGAGGTGACGGCTTCGACGCGCTGGAATTCGACCACGTTCTGCAGGTAGTTCGACTCCGACGCGCCAGACGCTTGCATGAACTCGTCGAGTCCGTCGATGAACAACACCCGGGTCGCGTCGGCGGACGCGTCGCTGAGCTCGGGCCAGGAAACACGGCCATTCGTGGCCTTGCCGAGGACGGCGGTCACCTGCTGGTAAAGCGGAGCGTTGGGATCCGGCACCTGACGCAGCGGGATCCGAGCCGCGGAGAAGGCGGTGCTGCTGGAGAGCCGTGCGGCGCAGACTTTGGTGAACATGCTCTTACCCGAGCCGGGATGGCCGAGGACCACCAGCGGTCGGTCATGACTCTGCGGTGAGGAGAAGTAGGCCGCCAAAAATCCGTCCAGATCGTTCTCCAGAGGCGTCGACCGCGCCCACCACGATTCGTCGGCCGGCTTGGCGTCCTGGCCCATCACCATCCACCGGAAGGGCGGGCTGAGGTAGCCGTCCTCAACAGTGGGTACCTTCAGGGCGGGAAGGTCGTCGGAAACGCCGGCGGTCACCAGCGGGTCGTTCAGGACCGCCCGGTTGAAGTCGGCGCTGACTCGCCGGACCTGGTGTGCGTGCTGCTGGGTTGCACCCGCCAGGGAGACCATCAGGCGCTCCAACCGGACCAGGGACTCTGCCGCTTGTCCCAGCACTGCCTGAGTCGCGGCGTGCTCGCCGAGCAATGCCCAGATCTCGAACTCCCGGACCTCCGCAGCCAGCATCTTGTACTCCGAGTCGTACCGCCGCACCGCCCGCTCGACCATGCTGTCGATCAACGGTTGCGCCGGGCTCACGACCTCGGCCCTGCCCCAGACGGCAAAATGTTGGAAGAACTTGATGCACAGGGCGGCAAGTTCCTCGTAGAGCGAGGTGATGACCGTGTCACGGTTGGCGTGATATCCGCACCCCGCCCAAGGAAGAGGAACCTGAGCAGTGGTGAACGTGTACGTCAATTGTTTCTGGGCCATGAGGGCGGCAGCTCGGTCGGTGAGGAGCTGCTTGTCCTCGTCACTGAGTCCGATCTGGTCGTAAACAGGTCCGAGGGTTTCGCGGATCGCGGCGAAGAAGGCGCCATACACCAGAGCAGTGTGAGTAGCGGCAAGAACGACGGCCCTTTCAGGCGACCGCCTACCGGTGAGCCGGTCGCGACCCGCTCGGACGAGTTCACGGAGGAGACCGACCGCCTCGTTCTTCTGGTCGACCCAACCCCAAGCCGCCAGGACGATGCCCGAACCAGTAGCCAGGCCGACCGGACCGGCGGCGATGACGCCAATGCCGAGGAGCGTACTCAGATTCCTGGCCCACTTTTCATTCGAGCCGGACAGAATTACGCGCGCGCCTTCCAGGCTATAGGGAGAGACTGCCATCAGATCCCGCCTGCCGAAGTATTGGTTGGTCGATCCGCACGGGGACCGACTCGATTCGAGCACTCGGTTCCACACAGGTCAACCCCGCTACCGCGCCACGTACAACGTCATGGTCGACTACCGGTCGGTGCTCGCGCCTATGTGTGGTGGTTTGCCGGCATGGCGGCAACCCGCCACCGGTCGGCCGGCGGCTGGGAGCAGAGCACCCGCCACCCGCCCGCGCAGTCCAGATGGCGGTACGAACGGGGCCCCGGCCAGAGACAGAACAACCAGCATGCTGAGCCCGTGCGGCCGTGGCCACAAAGCCAAAGCTGTCGCGCGTCACGGCTTCGAAAGATGAGCCGAGAAAGAAGCAACCTGGGGTTGCCCACGACTGGCCCATGGCGCAGGCAGGACCCATCACGAATACTGACGGTGCTCGGCGGGTTCGGCTGGCGGGGGGATGCGGCAATTGAGGTTCCCTGCCCGGAGGCCGTGCCGCCGTCCGAGAGGACGGACACGTCGTCGAGCCACCAACTGGCTTCTGGGCCTGGTCCTGCCGCTCGTCGCCGCCACGCTGGTCGCCTGCGACTCCGGCAGCGACGAGCGGGTGACCGCCGAACTGGTCGACGGCGCGCTCGTCCTGCGCTTCGACCGTGCCTGCCCGATCGGCTACCTGCGCCTCACCATGCCCCCGCGGGAGGGCGAGACGGATCCCCGCCTGGTGTGGGAGATCCTCGCGGAGGAGGATGCCCCGTGGTGGAGTCGGTCACCGTCGGCGTGCCCCCCCGACGGCTTCCGCGAGAAAGCCGACAACACCCCCGGACGGCTTCCCGGCTCCGGTCTCCCTGTTCGTCAAGCATGAACTGATGTTCGGCGCGACGATAGACATCGCCGAGCTGGCGGACGGCCGACACGACTATGCGCTGAGCCAGGTGATGAACGAGTTGACCCCACGAATCCCGCTGCTGAGGCCGGATTCTGCGGTGGCTCAGCTGGTCAGCCAGCGGTGGATGCAGGTGAGGAGGTCCTCGGCGTCGACCGGCTTGGTGACGTAGTCGCTGGCGCCCGACGACAGGCTCTTCTCCCGGTCCCCGCGCATCGCCTTCGCGGTCACCGCGATGATCGGCAGGTCCGCGTAGCGGGGCATGGCGCGGATCGCGGCGGTGGCCGCGTACCCGTCCATCTCGGGCATCATGACGTCCATCAGCACCAGGTCGATGTCGTCGTGCCGCATCAGCGTCTCCACGGCCTGGCGGCCGTTCTCCGCGTAGACCACGTCCATGCCGTGCAGTTCGAGGATGTTGGTCAGCGCGAAGACGTTGCGGGCGTCGTCGTCCACGACGAGCACCTTGCGGCCGGACAGCTCCCGCACCACCGGGTCGTCGACCGGGCCCCGGTCCGCGGCGGGCGCCGTGAACGACGGCACCCGCTCCGGGGCGTCCGCCGTCAGGTGCAGCACGATCCGCTCCCGCAGCTCGTCGAGGCTGGCGAGGATCTCCAGCGGGCGGTCCGCGGCCATGCCCTGCAGCAGGGTGTCCTGCCCGGCCGCGAGCGGCTGACCGTGATACGCGAGCACCGGCAGGCCGCGCAGGCCGGGGTGCTCGTGCAGCGCCTTGAGCAGCGCGGTGCCGTGCTCGTCGGCCGGGTCGAGCTGCACCACGAGCAGGTGGTGGCGGTGCCGGGCCAGCGTGCCGACCGCCGCCTCGACGTCCACGGCGGTCGACACCTCGACCGGGCCGCCGGTCTCGGCGGCCACCCCGCGGGCCAGCAGGGTGAGCAGCCCCTTCTCGTGCGGTTCGAGCACCAGCACCCGCCGCTGCTGCTGCTCGACCCAGCGCTGGGCCTCCGCCTCGATGGGAGTCGCCGTCGCCGCGGCCGGGAGGGCGGCGCCGGTGTCGGGCAGCGGTGCGGTGGTCGTGGCGGGCAGGTAGAGGGTGAAGGTGCTGCCCTGGCCGAGGACGCTCTTCGCGGTGATCTGCCCGCCGAGCAGCCGGGCGATCTCCCGGCTGATGGACAGGCCCAGGCCGGTGCCGCCGTACCGCCGGCTGGTGGTGCCGTCGGCCTGCTGGAACGCGTCGAAGATGGCGGTCAGGTGCTGCTCGGCGATGCCGATGCCGGTGTCGACGACGCGGAACGCGATGACCGTCTCCGCCGGCGGCATTCCGGCCGGCAGCTCGTCCGGGCGGGCCCGCTCGATGCGCAGTTGCACCCGGCCCTTCTCGGTGAACTTGACCGCGTTGGAGACCAGGTTGCGCAGCACCTGCCGGAGCCGCTGCTCGTCGGTGCGCAGGCGGGCCGGCACGTCCGGGCCGGTGACGAGGTCCAGCTCCAGCCCGCGCGGCGTGGTGAGCGGGCGGAAGGTGGCGTCGACGTAGTCGCGCAGCGTGGACAGCTCGAACGTCTCCGGGTTGATGTCCATCTTGCCGGCCTCGACCTTGGACAGGTCGAGGATGTCGTTGATGAGCTGGAGCAGGTCGGCGCCGGCCGAGTGGATGACGGTGGCGTACTCGACCTGCTTCGGGGTGAGGTTGCGGTTGGGGTTCTGGGCCAGCAGCTGGGCGAGGATGAGCAGCGAGTTCAGCGGCGTACGCAGCTCGTGGCTCATGTTGGCGAGGAACTCGGACTTGTACTTCGAGGCGAGCGCGAGCTGCTGGGCCCGGGTCTCCAGCTCCTGGCGGGCCTGCTCGATCTCGGAGTTCTTCGTCTCGATGTCGTGGTTCTGCCGGGCCAGCAGGGCGGCCTTCTCCTCCAGCTCGGCGTTGGAGCTCTGGAGTTCCTCGGAGCGGGCCTGCAGCTCCTCCGAGCGGGCCTGCAGTTCGGCCGCCAGCCGCTGCGACTCGGTCAGCAGCACGTCGGTGCGGGCGTTGGCGACGATGGTGTTGACGTTGACGCCGATGGTCTCGGTGAGCTGGTCGAGGAAGTCGCGCTGGACCTCGGTGAACCGCCCCATGCCGGCCAGCTCGATGACGCCGAGGACCTGGTCCTCGAAGAGGATCGGCAGCACCACCAGGTGCAGCGGCACGGCCGCGCCGAGGCTGGACGACACGGTGACGTAGTCGGCCGGCACGGCGTCCACCACGATGGCCCGCTTGCTCAGCGCGGCCTGCCCGACCAGGGAGTCGCCGAGGGCGTACCGGCGGCGGGTGGCGTCGTGGCCGTAGCCGCCGACCACCCGCAGGCTGCGGCCGTCGGTGGCCTCGTCGACCAGCAGGAACGTGCCGAGCTGCGCGGAGACCAGCGGGGCCAGCTCGTTCATCACCAGGCCGGCGACCACCTCCAGGTCCCGGTGGCCCTGCATGAGGCCGGAGATGCGGGCCAGGTTGGTCTTGAGCCAGTCCTGTTCCTGGTTGGTCCGGGTGGTCTCGCGCAGCGACTCCACCATCGAGTTGATGTTGTCCTTCAGCTCGGCGACCTCACCGGAGGCGTCGACCGTGATCGAGCGGGTCAGGTCGCCGGTGGCGACCGCGCTGGTCACCTCGGCGATGGCGCGCACCTGCCGGGTCAGGTTCCCGGCCAGTTCGTTGACGTTCTCGGTCAGCCGCTTCCAGGTGCCGGAGACGCCCTCGACCTCGGCCTGACCGCCGAGGCGGCCCTCGCTGCCGACCTCGCGGGCGACCCGGGTGACCTCGGCCGCGAAGCTGGAGAGCTGGTCGACCATGGTGTTGATGGTGGTCTTGAGTTCCAGGATCTCGCCGCGGGCGTCGACGTCGATCTTCTTGGTGAGGTCGCCCTGCGCCACGGCGGTGGTCACCTGGGCGATGTTGCGCACCTGGCCGGTGAGGTTGTTCGCCATCGAGTTGACGTTGTCGGTCAGGTCCTTCCAGGTGCCGGCCACGTTCGGCACCCGGGCCTGGCCGCCCAGCTGCCCCTCGGTGCCGACCTCGCGGGCCACCCGGGTCACCTCGTCGGCGAACGCGCTGAGCGTGCCGACCATCGTGTTGATGGTCTGGGCGAGCACGGCGACCTCGCCCTTGGCCTCGACGGTGATCTGCCGGCTCAGGTCGCCCTGGGCGACCGCGGTGGCGACCAGCGCGATGGAGCGCACCTGGTTGGTCAGGTTGTTCGCCATCTCGTTGACGTTGTCGGTCAGGTCTTTCCAGGTGCCGGCCACGTTGGAGACGCGGGCCTGACCGCCGAGCCGGCCCTCGGTGCCGACCTCGCGGGCCACCCGGGTCACCTCGTCGGCGAAGGCGGAGAGCTGGTCGACCATCGTGTTGATGGTCTCCTTCAGGGCGAGGATCTCGCCGCGGGCGTCGACCCGGATCTTCTGCGTGAGGTCGCCCTTGGCGACCGCGGTGGTGACCTCGGCGATGCTGCGGACCTGGGCGGTGAGGTTGTCCGCCATGACGTTCACCGACTCGGTGAGGTCCTTCCAGGTGCCGGAGACGCCCTTGACGTCGGCCTGGCCGCCGAGGCGGCCCTCGGTGCCGACCTCGCGGGCCACCCGGGTCACCTCGTCGGCGAAGGAGGAGAGCTGGTCCACCATCGTGTTGATGGTGTTCTTCAGCTCCAGGATCTCGCCGTGTGCCGTGACGGTGATCTTCTGCGAGAGGTCGCCCCGGGCCACCGCCGTGGCGACCTGGGCGATGCTGCGCACCTGGTCGGTGAGGTTGACGGCCATCGAGTTCACCGAGTCGGTCAGGTCCCGCCAGGTGCCGGCGACGCCGCTGACCTGGGCCTGCCCGCCGAGCCGGCCGTCGGTGCCGACCTCCCGGGCCACCCGGGTCACCTCGTCGGCGAACGAGGAGAGCTGGTCCACCATCGTGTTGATGGTGCTCTTGAGCTCCAGGATCTCGCCCCGGGCGTCGACGGTGATCTTCTGGGACAGGTCGCCGCGGGCCACGGCCGTGGTCACCTGGGCGATGTTGCGCACCTGGCTGGTCAGGTTGCCGGCCATGAAGTTCACCGAGTCGGTCAGGTCGCGCCAGGTGCCGGCCACGCCGGGCACCTCGGCCTGGCCGCCCAGCCGGCCCTCGCTGCCGACCTCCCGGGCCACCCGGGTCACCTCGTCAGCGAACGAGGAGAGCTGGTCCACCATCGTGTTGATGGTGACCTTCAGCTCCAGGATCTCGCCGCGCACGTCGACGGTGATCTTCTGCGACAGGTCACCCCGGGCCACCGCCGTGGCCACCTCGGCGATGTCGCGCACCTGGTCGGTCAGGTTGCCGGCCATCGCGTTGACCGAATCGGTCAGGTCCTTCCAGGTGCCGGAGACCCCCGGCACGTCGGCCTGGCCGCCGAGCTGCCCCTCGGTGCCGACCTCCCGGGCCACCCGGGTGACCTCGGAGGTGAACAGGGAGAGCTGGTCGACCATGCCGTTGAAGACGGTGGCGATCTCGCCGAGCAGCCCGTCGGCGTCCTCCGGCAGCCGGGTGCCGAAGTCGCCGTCCCGGACCGCGGTGAGACCGGCCAGCAGCTGGCGCAGGCCCGGGTCGGCCACCGGGGCGCCGGCCGCCGGGGTCGTGTCGCGTCGCCGCGGGATCGTCTGGTCGACCACCACTACCGCCTCTGGGACAGCCGGGTGTCCCCCGGCAACGATTGCAACCGCGCAAGTATGCACAGGTCCCGCCCCGGTCCGCTGGACGGGCGAGGCGGGTGGAGAGGAAAACGCACCGCCACCGAGGTCGGTGGCGGTGCGTGGGCCCGGAGCGAGGCGGCAGCGCTCGCGCGAGCCAGGTGGACGGCCGGGCGGCGGGCCGCCCGGAACGGATCAGGCCTCGGTGAGCTGGCCGCGCAGCTTGGTCAGCGCGCGGGTGAGCAGCCGGGACACGTGCATCTGGGACACGCCGACCCGGGCGGCGATCTCGCTCTGGGTCAGGTTGCCGTAGAAGCGCAGGGTGAGGATCTTCTGCTCGCGCTCGTCGAGGGTGGCGAGCGCCGGGCCGAGGGAGGCGCGCAGCTCGGCCAGCTCGTACTCGTTGTCCTCGGTGCCGAGGGTGTCGCCCAGCTCGGTGGCGCTGTCGCCGTCACCGATCGGGGTGGAGAGCGAGACGGCGTTGTAGGCGCGGGCGCCCTCCAGGCCCTCGAGCACCTCTTCCTCGGTGAGGTCGAGGTGGCTGGCGATGTCGGCGACCGTCGGGGCCCGGTTGAGGGTCTGGGTCAGCGTGCTGTTCGCCTCGGAGATGCGCAGCCGCAGCTCCTGGAGGCGGCGCGGGACCCGGATGTTCCAGGTGCGGTCGCGGAAGTGCCGCTTGATCTCACCCAGGATGGTCGGGATGGCGAAGCCGGCGAAGTCCACGCCCCGGGAGGCGTCGAACCGGTCCACCGCCTTGATCAGGCCGAGGGCCGCCGTCTGGGCCAGGTCGCCGGCCGGCTCGCCGCGGCCGCTGTAGCGGGAGGCGAGGTGGTTGGCCAGCGGCAGCCACGCCTCGATGACCTGGTTGCGCAGGGCCGGCCGCGCCGGGTGGCCCTCGGGCAGCTCGGCCAGGGCGGCGATCAGCTCGCTGGCCCGGGTCTCCTCGCCGGTCACCGCCGTGCGGTGCACCTCGCCGGTCGTCGTCGGCGCGATGGTCGTCGTGGTCATGCTGCCCTTCCTGTCCTGAGGAGAACGGGTGCCTCCAGAGCACCGGTCGTGCCAGTCACCCTAGACCAAAGGCTGTCGCCTAATCAACCGAACGGACGATGGAGATTTCGCCCAGGAGCGGACAAATGCGCGGTGGCGCGCGCCGCTTCGGCCGTCAGCGGCGCAGCAGCGGCCGGTAGTCGGCTGCGGTGAGCGGCAGCGAGGACACGTTGCCGTCGGCGCGGGGCACCTCCAGCGGCTGCCCGTCCCGGCGGAAGGCGACGCTGTCCACGTCGGGGCGCTGGGTCAGCGTGCAGACGATCTGCCCGAAGGCGAGGACCTCGTCGTTGCGGCCGGTCTCCTCGCCGGCCTGCCGCACGTCGACGGTCGCCACGCTGCCGTCCAGGGTCGCCCCGGCCACCACGACCGTGCCCGGCAGCGCGGTGGCCAGCCCGCGCTCCCGCTCCCCGCTGTCCGGACCGGCCAGCAGGTGCTGCAGGTGGGTGTCCACACCCGGCAGGCCGTCGGCCCGGCGGGTGACCGCCGCCAGCCCGTCCCCCTGGACGAAGCAGAGCGGCTCGTCCACCCGCCCGTCCGGCTCGGCGGTCGCCGTGCCCGCCGGGGTCGGAAAACCGCCGGCCGGCGGCCGCACCGGGCGGGGCTCGTCGTCGACCGGCACCCCGCAGCCACCGAGCAGCGCCGCGGCGAGCAGCACCGCAAGCAGCCGCGGGCTCATCCGCCCGCCCCCGGCAGCTCGACCCGGAACCGGGCGCCCGGCTCCCGGTCCACCACGGTCGCGTGCCCGCCGTGCGCGGCGGCGTGCTGGGCCACCAGGGCGAGACCCAGGCCCGTGCCGTCGGTGCCGGCCCGCGCGTGCGCGGCCCGCCCACGGACGAAGCGGTCGAAGATGACCTCCCGGTCGGCCTCCGGCACGCCCGGCCCGTCGTCGTCGACCTCCAGGACGCCGATCCCGTCGCGCATGCCGAGGCGTACGGCGACCGGGCCGCCGCCGTAGCGCACGGCGTTGTCGAGCAGGTTCAGCAGGATCTGCTCGACCCGGCGCCGGTCGACCCGCCACTGCGCCGGAGTGCCGGCCGTCACCTCGACGAGGCTCTCGGGGAGCGCCCGCTCGCGGCAGGCGGCGCGGGCCAGCGCGGCCAGGTCGACCGTGTCGCGGTGCGCGGGCTGCTCGGTGCGGGCCAACTGGATGAGGTCGTCCACCAGGCGCTGGAACCGGGCCACCTCGTCGGCGACCAGTCCCGCCGCGGTCGCGGTACGCGCGTCCTGGTGCTCCCGGCGGCGGGTCAGCACGCTGGCGGCGGCGGCCAGGGTCTGCAACGGGGAGCGCAGCTCGTGGCTGACGTCGGCGGCGAAGCGGCGGTCGCGCTCGATCCGCCGCACCAACTGGTCGACCATGTGGTTGAACGAGGTGGAGAGCCGGGTGAGGTCCGGGTCGGTGGTGGGGTCGAGCCGGGTGGCGAAGTCGCCGGCGGCGATCCGCTCGGCGGCGTCGGCGACCGCGGTGAGCGGCCGCACGCTGTGCCGGGTCGCGTACCAGCCGAGGGCCGCGCCGGCCCCGGCCACCATGATGGCCACCGCGGTGAGCGCCAGCCCCACCACCTGGAAGGTGCCCTCGACCTCGCGCAACGAGGTCAGCTCGTAGTAGCCCAGCTCACCGGCGAGCGGGACGCCGACCAGCAGCGTCGGCTGCCCGTCGAGGCGGACCCGCTGCACGGCCGGCTGGCCGGCGGCGACCAGGCGTTGCAGCTCCACCGGGACGGAGCCGGCCCCGACGTCGGCGGTGCGGGCGTACCAGCCGTCGCGCAGGTGCAGCAGCGGGCGGCGGCTGCTGCCGGTGTCCAGGGAGCGCAGCACCGCCACCACGTCCGGGGTCCCGGTGTCCAGCCCGGAGCGGACCACCGCGGCGTCGTAGTAGGCGGCCCGGACGGCCGCGCGCTCCCGCTCGTCGAGCAGTGAGCGGCGGGTCAGGTCGTACGAGAAGAGGGCCATCACGGCGGCGAGCAGCAACGCGCCGACGGCGAACGCGGCGGTGACCCGGGCGCGCAGTCCGAGGCGGGTCATCGCTGGAGCTTGTAGCCGAGGCCCCGGAGGGTGACCAGGTGCCGGGGGTTGGCCGGGTCCGGCTCGATCTTCTGCCGCAGCCGGCCCACGTGCACGTCGACCAGCCGCTCGTCGCCGGTCTCGTACCCCCAGACCCGGCGCAGCAGCTGTTGCCGGGACAGCACCCGGCCGGCGTGCTCGGCCAGCTCGCACAGCAGCCGGAACTCGGTGCGGGTCACCGCGACGGGCCGGCCCGCGCGGCGGACCTCGCCGGCCTCGGCGCTGATCTCCAGCTCGCCGAAGACCTGGGCGGGGACGGCGTCCGCCACGACCCGGCCGCGCCGGCGCAGGGCCCGCAGCCGGGCGGACAGCTCCTTGATCGCCACCGGCTTCACGACGTAGTCGTCGGCCCCGGCCTCCAGTGCGGCGACGATGTCGTGCGTGTCGTCGCGGGCGCTGACCACCACGATCGGCACGTCGTCGTCGCGGCGCAGCCGGCGAATGCACTCGAACCCGTCGAGGCCGGGCAGCATCAGGTCGACCAGCACGTTGTCGGCCGGATCCTCGCGCTGCCGGCGCAGCCCCTCCTCCGCGGTCGCCGCCCCGGCGGCGGAATAGCCCTCCTCCTCCAGGGCGAGCAGCAGCGCGAGCCGGATGCGGTCGTCGTCCTCGATCACCAGTACGGCCGTCATATCCGCATCATGACCGCCCACCCGCGGGGCGCCCAACCGCGTCAGCCGTTCCCGGGTTTTGTCATGGAACTGTCACACAACCGCGCGGCGCCCTCCACGGTCGCTGCGCAGGGTGGGAGCCGGACCGGACAGCCGGGTCGGCGAGGGAGGAACCGTGAACGGCAGCACGCTGGTCGGGGCGCTCGTCGTCGGGCTCGCCGTCGGCGCGATGGGTCGCCTGGTCGTGCCGGGGCGCACGGTCGCGCCGGTCTGGCTGACCCTCGCACTCGGGGTGGCCGCCGCGCTGCTCGGCGCGATCGTCGTGGGCCTGGTGGACACCGGTCCCGGCGGGCCGGCGGTGTGGCCGCTGGTCGTGCAGTCCGGGTTCGCCGCCGTCGCGGTCGTCCTCGCGGTGCTGGCCGCCGGGCGTCCGGCGCCCGGGAAGGAACCGCCGCCCCGACCGGGCGCGCGGCGGAGGGAGGGATCGTGACGGTCGTACCCGCGGAGCACCTGATGCTGCTCATCTGCGACGGCTGCGGTGACAGCGTCACCGGCACCGGCTGCATCCTGCCCGACGCCGAGGTCGTCTGGACGCTGGTGTTCGAGAACGGCTGGGCCGGCTCCCCCTTCGCCTCCGGGCCGCACCACTGCCCCCGGTGCGGCGCCCGGGCGACGATCGACGACGGCGGCCTGGGCGTCGACGACCTGGACGAGGTCGGTGGGGCCCAGGCCGTCCCCGAGGCCGACTCCGCCGAACGGGTACGCCGGGCGCTCGCGGAGGCCGCCACGGTGGGCGAGCGGGTGCTGGTCGACCTCACCGAGGTCGAGGTGATCGACTCGGCCGGGCTCGGGTTGCTGGTCCGGGCCCACCAGGAGACCCGGCGGGACGGGCGGCGGCTGTGCCTCGTGGCGCCGTCCCGTTTCGTCCGCACGGTGCTGCACACCATGCGGCTGGACGGCGTCTTCGCGGTCTTCGACAGCCGGGCCCGGGCGTTGGGCGGGTCGGTCGGGGCGTCGCCGCGCCGGCCGGAGACGCCGGTGGAGTGCCGGGAACGAGCGGAAGGAGCCCGCAGCTCGTGATGCCCTGGCCGTACCCTGACTTCCCGTTCGCCTCGGACGGGCCCGCGCCCGACCGCGCGGACGTGCGGCTCGCCGCCCTGGTGGCGCAGCGGTTGAGCATCGACTGGACCACCCGGCGGCAGCAGATCACCGTCACGGTGCAGAACCGGGTGGTGATCCTCGCCGGAATGGTGGCCGACGCGGAGACCCGGCGGGTGGCCGGCGAGCTGGCCTGGGACGTGTCCGGGGTGTTCGACGTCTGCAACGCGCTCCGGCTGCACTCGGGGCGGCGCCGGGGTCGCTGAGGCGGTTGTCCCCGGCTTCGAATGTCCCCAATCTGTGTCATAGGCCGATGGCAAGCTGTCCAATGTGCAGCTCCGCTACAACTACCGCGTCTACCCGACACCCGCCCAGCAGGAAGCGCTGGCTCGGGCGTTCGGGTGCGCGCGGATCGTGTTCAACAACGGGCTGCGCATCCGCCAGTCGGCGCGCGAGGACGGGCTGGCGTATGTGTCGGACGGCGAGCTGTCCAAGCGGGTGATTACCGAGGCGAAGAAGACGCCCGAACGGGCATGGCTGGGCGAGGTCTCGGCCGTGGTGCTCCAGCAGGCCCTTGCGGACCTGAACTCCGCCTACCGGAACTTCTTCTCCTCGCTGACCGGCAAACGCAAAGGCCGCACGGTCGCCCCACCCCGGTTCCGTTCCCGCAAGGACAACCGGCAGGCCATCCGGTTTACCGCCAACGCCCGCTTCAAGCTGCTCGACAACGGTCGACTGCGGCTGCCGAAGATCGGCGACCTGGCAGTTCGGTGGTCACGGGCACTGCCCGCGGACCCCACCTCGGTCGCGATCATCAAGGACGCGGCCGGGCGGTACTTCGCCTCGTTCGTGGTGGCCGTCCCCGACCAGCCGCTGCCCCCGGCCGGTACCGAGGTGGGCATCGACCTGGGGCTGACCCACTTCGCGGTCCTCTCCGACGGCACGAAGATCGCGGCGCCGAGATTCCTGCGCCGCGCCGCGCGCAAGCTGCGCCGGTTGCAGCAGGACCTATGCCGCAAGCAGCGGGGCAGCGCGAACCGGGGCAAGGCCGTCGTGAGGGTGGCCCGCGCGCATGCGCGGGTGGCCGGTACCCGGCGGGACTGGCAGCACAAGCTCTCGACACGGATCATCCGCGACAACCAAGCGGTGTACGTCGAGGACCTGAGCGTCGTCGGTCTCGGCCGAACCCGGCTAGCGAAGTCGGTGCACGACGCCGGCTGGTCGCAATTCGTCCGGATGCTGGAGTACAAGGCCGCCCGCGCCGGGCGAACCTTCGCCAAGATTGATCGGTTCGCGCCCACATCGCAGACCTGCTCGGCCTGCAGACGGCTCGACGGACCCAAGCCGTTGAACGTCCGGTCGTGGACCTGCCCGTGCGGATCGGCCCACGACCGGGATGTCAACGCGGCCAAGAACATCCTCGCCCAGGGACGCTGGGAGAGCCTAAACGCCTGTGGAGCGCAGGTAAGACCGGCACTCCTGCCGGCACCGCGCCGGGAAGCAGGAATCCGCCCAGACGCCGCGTGCTCCACACGCAGCGTGGAGGGAATCTTCGCCCTTATGGTGGAGAGAACGTCAAGCGAACTGGACGTACTCGCGAGTGAGGGCAGCGCGGCGTTCCGGCCGGGCACCTGCGCGGGCGGCAGCTACGCCGGCACGGCCCTGCTCACCGACTCCGGGAACTTCATGCGCAACCGCATCCGCACCCCGGACAACTTCCCCACGTCCTGACCGGCGCGAGCGGCGGCGGCCCTCTGCGGGGGGCCGCCGTCGGTCAGTCCGGCAGGAGGCCGGCGCGGCGCCAGAGCAGCCGGCCCGGCCCGGCGACCAGACCCAGCTCGGTGAGGTGCTCGGTGATGCGCTGGGCGGACCAGCGCAGGGTGGCCCGCCAGTGCGGGTTGGCCCGGGCCGCGGCCACCCCGACCGCCGGCGGGATGCCGACCGCCGCGTAGGCGCGCGGATTGACCAGGCGGCGGGTGATCGAGTAGGCGGCCCGCCCGATCACCAGCCGCGCGTAGCCCAGCGCGACCGGGCCGGCGGCCTCGACCTGACGGGCCAGCTCGTCGCGGGCGAACCGCACGTGCCGGGCCTCCTCGACCACGTGGATCCGGGACACCATCCGGATCAGCGGCTGGATCGACTCGTCGGCCATGGCCTCCCGCTGGAACGCGTCGAGCATCTCCTCGGCGATGAGGATGGCCGCGTACATCTGCGGGCCGGTGGCGGTGGCCTTGAGCCAGCGCCCGAGCAGGTGATCGACCGGGTCGGCGCGGTAGACCGGGCAGCCCAGCGCCTCGATGAGCCGACCGAACATGATGGAGTGCCGGCACTCGTCGGCGACCTCGGTGAGCGCGTACTGGGCGTGCCGGGTCCTCGGGTCGGCGTCGTAGTAGTGCCGGATGAGCATCTGCATGAGGATCGTCTCGAACCACAGCCCGGCGCTGGCCGCGCCGGCCACCTCGTGCTTGGTCACCTCGATCCGCTGCTCCTCACTCATCCCCTCCCACAGCGCCGTGCCGTACAGGCTGCTGCGCCGTGGCGGCATCCAGTAGGCCCCGGGGGTGTGCGGCGCCGACCAGTCGATGTCGACCACGGGGTCGTAGCTCGTGCGCACCGAGGCGGCGAGCAGGCGGGTGGCCACCGCCTCGCGCGGGAATCCGGCCGACGTCCCCTCCATGGCCCCTCCAGGTTGACGTAACTTCGAGTAACTGTTACGAGTGGTAGCATGCGACGCACCTCCACGGATGTCAATGCCTCGGACCCACCGCCGGAGCCGGCCACGCCCCCGCGCACCGGCCGGCGCGACCGCTGGGCCGGCCACCGCGAGCAGCGGCGGCAGGAGCTGATCGGCGCCGCCGTGCAGGCGCTGCTGCGGCACGGGCCGACCGTCGACATGGATCAGGTGGCCGCCACGGCCGGGGTCAGCAAGCCGGTGCTCTACCGCTACTTCGCCGACAAGGCCCAGCTCTGGCTGGCCGTCAGCGAGGTGGTGGCGGCCCGGGTCGTCGACGCCGTGGCCCCCGCCGTCGAGCGGGTCCGCGAGGAGCGGGCGCTGGTCGAGGCGACCATCGACGCCTACCTGAGCATCATCGAGTCCGAGCCGACGCTCTACCGGTTCCTGCTGCACGAGGCCGGGCATCCCGGCATCCAGCAGGTGGTGGCCGGCACCAGCCGGCAGGTCGCCACCGGGTTGGCCCGGGTCATCGGGGACCGGCTGCGCGCGCTCGGGCTGGACGCCGGCCCGGCCGAGCCCTGGGCGTACGGGCTGGTCGGGTTCGTGCAGGCGGTGGGCGACTGGTGGGCCACCCACGGCCAGCCCATCCGCCGGGCCGCGCTCACCGACTACCTGACCACCCTGCTCTGGAGCGGCATCGAAGGGGTCCGGCGCGGGGCCGACCTGCCTCCCGAGCTGACCCGCGCGCACGAGCGGATCGAGCGGTGAGCTGGCAGGGTCCGGTCGAGGTCGCCGGCACCCCGGTCCGGCTGCACGCCAGCGGGCGCTGGGAGCCGGTCGACGGGCGCTACCACTGGGCCGGGCGCATCGAGCCGGACCCGCGCATGCTGCGGCTGCTCCGCTCCGGCCGGCGCGACGTCGAGGTGCGGGTCGGCGAGCGGGTCGCCCGGGGCCGGCTCGCCGAGGCCGACCCGTGGGGCGGGGTGCGGGTCACCGGCGTGGGTGAGCCGCCCTGGCCGCCCGGCGCGGACGAGGACTGAACGCCGCGCGACGCGGACGAGGGCGGACGCCGGCCGGCGTACCGTGGGTCGGATGACGCCGACCGCCACCGTGCTGCTGGTGTTCGGACGCGGGGTGGTCGCGGGCGACGACGGCTACCGGCTCAGCGCCGGGAGCGTCGCCCGCGCCCGGGCGGCCATCGGGTACGTCCGCGCGCACGCGGCCGACTTCCGGCGGGCCGCCGGGGCGCGGGTGGTGTTCACCGGCGGCTGGCCGCACGGCCCCGCCGGGGCGCCGGGCCCGCCCGCCGGCTCCCGGGAGGGCGAGCTGATGCTGGCCCTGGCCCGCGCCGCGGGCCTCGACGGGTACGCCCGGCTGCACGCCGAGACCCGGTCCCGGACCACCCTGCAGAACCTGGCGCACACCGTCCAGGACGGACTGCTCGCCGGTGAGGTCTTCACCCCGGCCCGGCCGCTCGGGCTGGTCTCCCACCCGTGGCACCTGCCCCGGATCCGGTTCCTCGCCGGCAAGGTGCTCGGGCTGTCCGGCGCGACGCTGCTGGATGTGCCCGTGACCGGGCCCGACCCGGTGCCCGCCGGCCGCGAGCGGGTGGCCCGGGCCGCCAGCCGCGTGTGCTACCTCGGCCTGCGTACCCCGGAGGCGCTGCTGCGGCGGGAACACGGCCTGGCCCGCTCCGCGGAGCGCGTCGCGGGCCTGTTCCGCCGTTGACCCGGGCGGGATTCGCCGGCCCGCGCCTCGGGTAAGGACGATCGTCGATCGGCCCCGACGGCGGGGCCGGCGGGCGACGGGTCCACCCGGGAGGTTCCGTGATTGTGCTGGTGCCGGTGTACCGACCTGGGGACCGCCTGCCGCGGCTCGTCGACGACCTGACCGCCGCGCTGCCCGCCGCGCACGTGGTGGTCGTCGACGACGGCAGCGGCCCGACCTCCGCCGGTGTGCTCGCGGCGGCCCGCGACCGGGGCGCCACGGTGCTGCGGCGCCGGGTCAACCGGGGCAAGGGCATCGTGCTGAAGACCGGCTTCCGGTACGCCGTCGGCCACCACCCGGGTCGCGACGTGGTGTGCGTGGACGCCGACGGGCAGCACCTGATCCCCGACGTCGCCCGGGTCGCCGACCGGATGCGCGACACCGGCGCGCTGGCGCTGGGCGTGCGCCGGTTCGACGGCGAGGTGCCGCTGCGCAGCCGGTTCGGCAACGCGGCGACCCGGGCGGCGTTCCGCCTCGCCACCGGCGTCCCCGTGCGGGACACTCAGACCGGGCTGCGGGCCTGCCCGGCCGGGCTGCTCGGCTGGCTGCGGACCGTCCCCGGCGAGCGGTTCGAGTACGAGATGAACGTGCTGCTGCACGCGGCCCGGGCCGGGCTGCCCATCGCCCAGGTCCCCATCGCCACCCGCTATCAGGCCGGCAACGCCTCGTCGCACTTCTCCGCGCTGACCGACTCGGCCCGGATCTACGGCCCGCTGGCGCGGTTCGCGGCCGCCCGGCTGCTCGCGCCCGGACGTCGCGGCGAGGACGTGCCCCCGGCCGAGGTCACGCCGTCGTGTCCCACACCTGCGACTCGAACTCCCTGAGCTGTTGCCGCATCTCCTCCGGCCACGCGGTCCGAAAGGGATGCCGGTCGGCCGGGATCACCCGGACCATCTCCTCGACCATCTCCTCGGGGTCGCGCTGGTGCTCCAGGTAGTCGGCGAAGTCGGGCCGGTCCAGCAGGGCGGTCGAGGGGTCCCACCATTGGGACATCGCCTCGACGCCGGTGTCGTTGTAGCCGGTCCGGTAGGGGCCGGGGTTGACCACGGCGACGCGGACGCCACGCGGCTCCAGTTCGCCCTTCATGGCCCAGGCCAGGGCCTCGATGGCGTGCTTCGTGGCGGCGTAGACGCCGACGAACGGCCGGGTCCGGATGCCGACCGCGGAGGACACCCAGACGACCTTGCCGGCGCCGCGCTCCAGCATCGGCGGCACGAGGTCCTGCACGAGGTGCAGGTGCGCGAAGACGTTCACGTCGAAGGACCGGCGGACGCGCTCCATCGGGATCTCCACCACCGCCCCCGCCTCCTGGACGCCGGCGTTGAGCACCAGGATGTCCACCCGGTGCCGCCGGGCGGCGGCACGGTCGGCCGCGTCCGTGACGTCCAGTTTGATCGCGTCGAGGCTCACTCCGGCCCGCTCGGCCTCGGCGCGCAGGTCGCGCACCTGCGGCCAGATTTCGGCGCCGGCGATCACGTGGTGGCCGGCCCGGGCCAGGCCGAGAGCGGCACCCCGGCCGAGGCCGCTGCCGGCCCCGGTGATGAGGATGTCCGCCACCTCGGTCAGCCCTGCCGGGCCTTCTGCCGGGGATCCGCCTTGTTGAGCACGAACACCTTGCCGCGGCGGCGTACCACGATCGAGTTGGCCTTGCGCTTCAGCGCGCGCAGGGAGCTTCGGACCTTCATCCCGTTCCTCCGTTCCCGCTGCTTTCCCCGTCCGGGTCGCGTACCCGCCGGGGCCACCGTCATGCGCGGGGGCGGCAGGTCTCCCTGCCGCCCCCGGCCCGGTCACGGATAACTGACCACGTTCACCGGAACGGTGTTCGTGCCCTGGGCCGTGCCACCGGTGTCGTTGATGACGTGGGTGATCGACCCGTTGCCGCCCAGCGAGACGGTGAGCAGGCTGTGGAACCGCACACCGGCCCTGGTCGGCGCCTCGAAGCCGTGGTACGCCGCGATGGTGGGGTCGACGTTGAAGTAGCAGTAGCTGCCCATCCCCCAGCCCTCGAAGGAGCTGACCCCGTCGGCGACCTTGAAGGCGGCGTAGCCGACCCGCGAGCCGTTCATCCAGGCCGACGCGCTCGGCGGGTCGTACGGCAACTCGTTCTGGAAGAAGATCGTCCGCCCGTTGTTGCCGTTCCAGATCACCTCGGTCTTCTGGTAGTGCTCGACGAAGAGCCCGAGTGCCGTCACGTTGTTGCCGTTGACGATGAGGCCGGTGTCGGCGGTGTTCACGGTCCAGCCGATGCCGGTGCCGTGGTCGCCGCGCCACGCCCAGATGTGGTCGATCAGGGCGTCGTTCTGGTTGACCACCAGGCTCGTGGTGGCCTTGCCCGCGCCGGCGCCGCCGATGCGGAAGAAGACGTCCTGGATCGAGGTCGGGTTGGCGGCGTGGCTCGCGGCCGAGCCGGCCGGGCCGACCTGGAGCAGCACCGGCGAGTTGACCGGGCCGGCGTCGAAGAGCAGCCCGGCCAGCCGGACCCCGTCCACGTCGGCGACGGTCATGGGGGTCACCCCGTTCTGCGGGATCAGCGTCGGGTAGCCGACGCCGAGCACCACTGTGCCGGGACGGTTGACCGTGATGGTCTGGTCGACCGGGTAGACGCCGGGGGTGAACAGCAGGTTCAAACCCTGCGCCAGCGCCGCGTTGATGGTGGCGGCCGAGTCGCCCGGCTTGGCGACGTAGAACTGGCTCAGCGGCACCGAGGTGCCGGGTGTGGCGCCGCCCAGCCAGGACGCGCCGCTGGCGTTGGTCCGGGTGGAGGGGACGAACACCTGGTAGTTGCCGCCGCCGTCGAGGTGGAGGTACGGGATGTCGCGGCTGACCGGGGTCTGCGCCAGGGTGGTGTACGCCGGGTTGGGGAAGCTGGTGGCCGGCGCACCGACCACGCCGGAGCTGGTCATGTTCCACACGGCGTTGAGGTAGCCGCCCACGTTGCTGTCCCGGGTGTACCACTGCTGCTGCGAGTACGGCTGGACCACGCCGGTGACCCGGCTGTCCGCGAGGTAGCCGCCGCTGGCCCAGCCGTAGCCGTTCGGGGCCAGGTTGAGGTCGCCCTGGATGTCCATCCGGCGGAACGGCGCGGCCTGCGAGACGGCCCACCGGGTGAACCCGGCCGACGGGAACACCTGCATGTTGGACGCCGACCGCCAGAAGTTCTGGGTGGCGTTGCCGTTGAACCAGCCGGCGTCGACGGTGAGGTCCCCGTGGATCCGGACGTCGCCGGGATTCCGGCCGAGCCCCATGATCGAGGTGTAGAAGCCGATCTGCGCGTTGATGCCCGAGTAGTCGCCCGGCTTGAACATGACCGCGTACCGCTGGGTGCCGAACTGGTTCGACTCCTGGGTGCGGAAGACCGCGTCGAGCTGGCTCTGGATGCTGGCGCTGGACATCGACGGGTCGAACGTGATGACGTTCGGCCCGAGCGAGCCGCCGCCCGGGATGGTGCCGCCGCCGGTGGTGTTCACGGTGACCTCCCAGAGCGAGTATCCCCAGCCGGTGGCGCGGGCGGTGCCGTACACCCGCACGTAGCGGCCGGAGCCGCTGACGGTGAGGGTGTCGGACCCCCCGTCCCCGGTGGTGGTGGCGTACACGGTGGTCCAGGCGGCGCCGTCGGTGGAGGTCTGGATCTGGTACGCCCGCCCGTAGGCGGCCTCCCAGCTCAGCACGACCCGACAGAGGGTGCGGACGCTGCCGAGGTCGACCTGGAGCCACTGCGGGTCGCTCGCCGCGCTGGCCCAGCGGGTGGTCGCGCTGCCGTCCACCGCCGCGGCGGCGGGGGTCCCGGCGTTCTCGGTGGACGAGGCGGTGGCCGGCCGGCCCTGCGCCGCGTTGGTCGCCGTGTCACAGCCGGCGCCGCCGCCGGTCGCTCCGTAGACCTGGAACTCCCACAGCGAGTAGCCGTAGGCGGTGGCCCGGGCGGTGCCGGTCATCCGCACGTAGCGGCCGGTGCCGCTGACCGTGAGGTCGTCGGTGCCGCCGTCGCCGGCGGCGGTGCTGAAGACGGTGGTCCAGGTGGCGCCGTCGGTCGAGGTCTGAATCTGGTACGCCCGGGCGTACGCGGCCTCCCAGGCCAGGGTGATCCGGGAGACGGTGGCGGTGGCGCCCAGGTCGACCTGGATCCACTGGGGATCGGCGAAGGCGCTGGCCCACCGGGTGCCGGCGTTGCCGTCGGTGGCGTTGCTGGCCGGGACGCCGGCGTTCTCCACCGAGGAGGCCGTGGTGGGCCGACCCTGCGAGAGCAACGGGTCGGCCGCCCGGACCGGGGACGGCGGTGCCACCAGTGCCACGGTGGCGAACAGCGCGGCCAGCACGGCGAGCAGCCGGCGCAGGGGCGGGCGGGGTGGGCTGTGGTGCGGCGGGACGGGTGACATGGGCGTCTCCCTGGCGGGGGTGGTGGGGTGCGGAACGACGAACGGGTTACCAACAAGTTGCCGTCGCCGTTCCGCTGGACCCTTCCTCCGGACAGGGATGCATGTCAATTCCTCGACGCGGGACGCGAGGCTTTTTTCGCGCCTTGTGAAAAGTCCGGAACTAAGCGCGGGGCGGCCACCGGGAGGCTCCTCCCGGCGGCCGCCGCCCGGCTAGGCGACCGTGCAGGGGGTGCCGTTGAGGGTGAAGGAGGCGGGCCGCCCGGTGTTGCCCGTGTGGGTGGCCTGGAAGCCGATGCTCACCGAGCCGCTCGGGGCGATGGTGCCGTTGTAGGAGACGTTGCGGGCGTTGACCGCCCCGCTGGCCGGGGCGTACGTGGCGTTCCAGCCGTTGGTGACGCTCTGTCCGGCGGGCAGGGTGAAGGCGAGGCTCCAGCCGTTGACCGCCGTGGCGGACGTGTTGGTGATCGTCACGGACGCGGTCAGCCCGCTGTTCCACGCGTTCACCCCGTACGCGACCCGGCACCCGCCGGACGGCGGCGGCGTGCTCGGCGGCGGCGTCGTGGGCGGGGGGCTCGTCGGCGGCGGGCTGGTGGGCGGCGGGGTCGTCGGCGTCGTGGTGTCCAGGCCGAAGAAGCGCACGGCCTGGGCCGCGTCGACCGGCAGGTTGTGCGGGACCCCCTGCATGCTGATCGCCTCGACCGGCGCGGTGCCGCCGGTCCCGCCGTAGCGGGTGCGGGTGTAGCCGGCCTGCGGGCTGTCCGTGTACGCCGGCGTCTGCCCCAACCCGTTCACGTCGGTCCACTGCTTGATCTCTTCGGTGAAGTTCGGGTAGCGCAGCGTCTCGTCGTTGGTCCCGTGCCACAGTTGCATCCGGGGCCGCCGCCCGCTGTAGCCCGGGTACGCGTTGCGGACCAGGTCACCCCACTGCTGCGGGGTCTTCACGACCTGACCGTTGGCGCACTCGCTGTTCCACTCCGAGCCGTTGGTGGTGGCGAAGCAGCCGAATGGCACCCCGGCGAAGGCCGCGCCGGCGCTGAACACGTCCGGGTAGAGCCCGAGCAGCACGTTGGTCATCATGGCGCCGGAGGAGACGCCGGTCGCGAAGATCCGGTTCGGGTCGACGGGGTACCGCTGCCGCACGTGGTCGACCATCGACTTGATGCCGACCGGGTCGCTGCCGCCGTCGCGGCGCAGCGCCTGTGGCGAGGAGACGTCGAAGCACTGGCTGCTCCGGGTCACCGACGGGTAGACGACAAGATAGCCGTAGCGGTCGGCCAGCGCCGCGAACTGGGTGCCGGAGTACATGGCCGGCCCGGTGCCGGTGCAGTAGTGGTTGACCACGAGCAGCCCCGGCCGGGCGGCGACGGTGTCCGGGACGTACAGGTACATCCGCAGGTTGCTCGGGTTGGCGCCGAAGTTCGTCACCTCGGTCAGCGCGGCCGCGGCGGCGGGGCCGGGGGCGGTGACCGTCGCCAGGGCGGCCAGCCCGGCGGCGACGAGGGCGGCGCCGAACAGCCGGCGCCTTCCTCTTCTGTGCAGCATGGAATCTCCTCGGGTGGTGAGGACGGCGCGCGGGGCGGGTGCGCCCGCGGCGTGCTCGCCGGCGAGGCGCCTTCGACGGCGGCCCGGACCCTCGGAGACGAGATAGACGGTCGCAGATATGCGATCCGAACCGGAGTCTAGGCCCCGGCCGAATGGCCGACAACAACTTCCGGAAGTGGTCGGAGCGGTGGCTCAGACCGGGAACAGATCGGCCAGGAAGCGGTCGAGCAGGGCCACCTGCCGGTCGGCCGGAAACGCCGCCGGGTCGAAGAGCGCCTGGACGACCAGGCCGTGCGCGAAGGCCGCGCAGGTGGCCACCACAGCGTCGGGGTCGGCGCCCGCCCCGCCGAGCGCGGCGTCCACGTGGGACCGCAGCCGGGCCCGCCACCGGTCGTAGCGGCGGCGCTGGTCGGCGGCGAACTCCTCGTCGGCCAGGGCGCCGTCCCAGTAGCTGACCCAGACCCGGCTCATCACCGTCGCCTCGTCGGTCAGCGGGAGCACGTCGAGCAGGGCGGCCCGCAGCGCGGGCCGGCCCTCCCCCGCGGCGGCGTGGCGGTCGCGCGCGTCGGTGTGCCGCTCGGCCACGTCGACGGCGTGCCGCACCAGGGCCCGCTTGTTCGGGAAGTAGTGGGTCAGCAGGCCGGTGGAGACACCCATCTCGGCCGCGACGGCCCGCAGCGTCAGCCCGCCGAACCCGCGGGCCGCGAGGACCCGCCAGACCGCCGCCGAGACGTCGGCGCGGCGGGCGTCGTGGTCACCCCGTGCCGGCATGGGGCTAGAGTACATAACAAACGTTCGGTACGCACCTTGGAGCGACATGTTCTCCCTTCCCCTCACCGACCGGGCCACCCTGCACCCGCTCGCCCCGTGGCAGGCGGCGGAGTTCGCCGACTTCGTCGCGCGCACCCGCATCCACCTCGCGCCCTGGCTGCCCTGGGCGCACACGATCACCGACACCGACACGGCCCGGGCCTTCCTCCAGCGCTACGCCGACGCCCAGGCCCGCGACGCCGGCTCCATCCACGGCATCCGGCTGGACGGGAAACTGGTCGGCGGCACCCTGTTCCGCACCTTCGACGCCGCGGTCGGGACCTGCGAGATCGGGGTCTGGCTCGCCCCGGAGGCAGAGGGGCACGGGCTGGTGACCCGGGCCGCCCACCGGATGATCGACTGGGCGCTCGGCGAACGCGGCCTGGCCCGGGTGGAATGGCGGACGGTCCCGCACAACGCCCGCAGCCGGGCCGTGGCGCGGCGCCTGGGCATGACCCGCGAGGGCGTGCTTCGGGCCGCCTTCCCGTTCCTCGGCGAGCGGCTCGACATCGAGGTCTGGTCGCTGCTGGCCACCGAGTGGCGAGCGGCCGGGCCGGAGGCCGGCGCCTAGGCCGCCTGCGCGGCGGTGCGGCGGCGCACCTCGGCGAGCATCTCGTCCACCGAGCCGGCCGGGTCGGTGACCGGGAACTGCACCGCCCGCACCACCGCCTCCGAGTCCAGCAGCAGGGTGAGCCGCTTCAACCGGGCCGCGCCACCGGCGCGGAAGGTCGGCAGCAGGAGGCCGGCGGCGAGCCGACCGTCCTCGTCGGACAGCAGCGGGAACGGCAATCGGGCGTGCGCGGCGAAGGCGGCGAGCTGGTCCGGGCGCTGGGTGCTCGCCCCCCGCACCTCGGCCCCGGCCGCGCGGAACAGCGGGTGGCGGTCGGCGTACGTCCGCGACTCCAGCGTGCACCCGGCGGCGCCGGGGATCTCGCCCCAACCGGGCGGCAGGGCCGGCGCGCCCGGCGCGAACGCCCCCGGGAAGAGGTAGAGCACCGTCCACCGCCCGGGCGCCGCCGGCGGCTCCGAGCCGCCGTCGTGCCGGGGCAGGCTCATCGGGGGTACGCGCCGGCCGACCAGCCGGTGCGCCCGGCGCGCCTCGGCCGAGTCCTCGTCGGCGGTGGCGGTCAGCGCGCCGTCGCCCATCACGTGCCGGGTGCCCCAGTCCTGCAGGGCGACCAGCACCGGCAGCAGGGCCTCCCCCTTCGCGGTGAGCAGGTAGTCGTGGCGCGGCGGGTGCGCCGAGTAAGGCTCGCGCCGCAGCACGCCGTGCGCCACCAGCCCACCGAGCCGCTCGGTGAGCGCCCGCCGGCTGACGCCCAGCTCGCGCTGCAGCCCGTCGAACCGGGTGACGCCGCCGGCGATCTCGCGCACGATCAGCACGGTCCACCAGTCGCCCAGCACGCCGAGCGCCTGCGCGATGCCGCAGTCGGCGTCGCCGAGGTCCGCCCGTCTCACATCCCACCTCCCGCTCGGTCAGCAGTCCCGACTATAGTCCGTTTCAGTCTGGAACTAACTGGCTCGGATCGGGGGTTGGCGGCATATCCGTCGGGCAGGGGGCCGGGGTGTTCTGGCGCTGGTGGACCGCCGGCACCACCAGCTCGGTGGGGTCGGCGGTCGGTGCGGTCGCGCTGCCGCTCACCGCGCTGACCGTGCTGGACGCGTCCGCGTTCGAGATGGGCCTGGTGGCCGCCGCGAGCTGCGTCGCCTGGCTGGTCATCGGGCTCCCCGCCGGCGTGATCGTCCAACGGCTGCCGCTGCGCGGGGCACAGGTCGGCGCCGACCTGGCCCGGGCCGCCGCGGTGGCCTCGTGGCGGCGGCCGGGTGACCCGAGGGGCGCTCAGTCCGGCAGGACGGCCGCGGCGACCCGGCGGGCCCGCGCCGGGCGGGTGAGCACGTCGACGTTGTCCAGGTACTGGTCCACCGCGCCGACCGGCGGGCGGGCGCGCAGTGCCGGGTCGGCGATGGCGGCGCGCAGCGCGGCGGTGAACCGGTCGGCGTGCAGGACGAGGAACGGCCGGTCGTGAAACGGCCGGGCGGCCGGGTCGACCGGCGCCGCCAGCCCGGTGTCGTTGGTCCACGCCGCCACCGTCTCCAGCGCCCGCACCAGCCCGGCCTGCCGCCGGGGCCACCCGCCCGCCCCGAGGGCGACAGCCAGCGCGTCCACCACCGGCGCCGCGGCCGGCAGTGCCGCGAAGACCGTGCCGAGCCATTTCGCGTACGGGGGCCAGCGGCGGTGCAGCAGCAGGCCGAGCCGCATGAGGTCGCGGGCCAGCCCGGCCGTCACCACCCGGCTGCCCAGCTCGTCGCCGACCTCGGCGCAGCGGCCGGCCAGGTGCTCGGCCTGCCCGACCCGCTGCCATCCGGCCGCCAGCACGTGCCGCCAGACGTCGTCCGGGTACCACGCCAGGCGGACCCGGACGTCGGTGAGCGCCCCGCCCAGCCCGTCGTGGAACACCGCGCCGCCGGTCAGCTCGGCGAGCCGCTGCGTGGGCGCGGCCAGCCAGTCCGCCACGGTCATCCCGGCCCGCGGGTCCCCACCCAGCCGCTCCCGCAGCCAGGCCCCCAGCTCGTCGACGCTCACCCCGTGCCGCTCGCCGTCCGCGCGGGCCACGCCGAGCCGGACCGTCGGGCCGCCGGTGAACCGGGTCGGCCAGCCGAGGAACTCGGCCGGCAGTTCCGCGTCGAGGACCGCCCGCACCGGCGCCACCTCCTCCGCCTCGGCGACGAAGAGCTGGGTGCGCGGCCCCCAGTCGTGGTCGGTCGACCGGGGCGTGTCCAGGCCGAGCAGCTCGGAGCCGCCGTCGAGCAGCCCGGCCGCGTAGCGCAGGCGGGGCAGCCGGCGGGCCAGCAGCGGGGCGACCACCTCGTCGTGGAACCGGTGCGCCAGGGTCAGCCCGGGTACGAACGTCACCCTGCCAGTCTGCGCACCGCCGGCCGCCCGCGCCGCCCGGTTTCCACCCGCGAGCGGGTGAGCCGAGCGCGGCGGGCGTCCGTCCCCCACCTCGTCGGTGGGCTGTGCCAGGCTGTCGGCGTGGCACACCGACCCCCGATCCTGCTGATCGACTCCCCGAGCCTCTACTTCCGCGCCTACTTCGGCATCCCGGAGTCGGCGGCGAAGACGGACGACGGCCAGCCGGTCAACGCCGTCCGTGGCTTCCTCGACATGCTGGCCCAGCTGGTCCGCACCCGGCGGCCCGACCGGATGGTCTGCGCGCTCGACCACGACTGGCGACCGGCGTGGCGGGTGGAGCTGCTGCCGTCGTACAAGGCGCACCGGGTGGCGCCCCAGGGCGGCGAGGTGGTGCCCGACACGCTCTCCCCGCAGGTGCCGATGATCCTGGAGGTCCTCGACGCGCTCGGCATCCCCGCGGTGGGCGCCACCGGCTACGAGGCCGACGACGTGCTCGGCACCCTCTCGGTGACCCAGCCCGGCCCGGCCGAGGTGGTCTCCGGCGACCGTGACCTGTTCCAGCTCGTCGACGACGACCGCCAGGTGCGGCTGCTCTACGTCGGGCGCGGCGTGGCCAAGCTCGACGACTGCGACGACGCCGCGGTCCGCGCCCGCTACGGCGTCCCCGCCGACCGCTACGCCGACTTCGCGGCGCTGCGCGGCGACCCGAGCGACGGCCTGCCCGGCGTGCCCGGCGTGGGCGAGAAGACCGCGGCCCGCCTCATCGAGCGCTACGACGGCCTGCCCGGCATCCTCGCCGCGCTGGACGACCCGGGCTCCGGCTTCGCCCCCGGGCTGCGCACCAAGCTCGACGCGGCCCGGGACTACCTGGCCGTCGCGCCGAAGGTGGTGCGGGTCGCCCTCGACGTGCCGCTGCCCGACCTGGCCACCGCGTTGCCGACGGCGCCGGCGGACCCGGACCGGCTGCTGGAGCTGGCGCAGCGGTGGAATCTCGCCGGCTCGTGCCGGCGTCTCGTGGACGCGCTCGCCACCGCCCGCGCCTGACGACCGGAAGCGGTCAGCGGGGGCTGGCGTCCCGGCGCGACGGGAACGGCGTGCCCGGCTGGCCGAGGGTCGACCGGCCGCGCAGGCCCACCGGATCGGGGGCGGGCTCTGCCGCGACGTCCTGCGCCGACCCGTCCCGCCGCGCGTCCAGGTACGCGACTCCGGCGCGGTCGTCGTCGGTGGGGGCGGCGAGCAGCGCGTAGACCAGCCCGACCACGCCGGAGACCACGGCCAGGATGATCGGCACGAGCAGTCCGTTCACCTCGGCGCCGGCCAGCTCGCCGCGCGACGCGTGCGGGTGCACCGACAGGGCGCTCATCCCGGTGAAGTGCATGCCGTTGACGGCGACGCCCATGACCAGGGCGGAGGCGGCGACGGCCAGCCCCCGGCGGACGGTCATCGACAGCCAGAGCGCCACGGTGGCCGCCACCACGGCGATGACCACGGACAGCGCCACCCGGGCCTGGTCGAAGCCGAAAGTGCCGTCCAGCCGCATGGCGGCCATCCCGGTGTAGTGCATGGCGGCCACCCCGGCGCCGGTGAACAGGCCGCCGGCGAGCAGCCGGACCGCCGACAGCCGGCCGGTGCCCACGATGGCCAGGCCGATACCGACCGCGGCCACCGCGATCGCCGTGCTGGCGGCGGTCAGCGGGACGTCGTACCGGATGCGGGTGCCGGCCACGGCGAAGCCGAGCATCGCCACGAAGTGCATCGCCCAGATCGCGGTGCCGCCGAGCGCCCAGGCGGCGAGGAGGCCCCACCAGGCCCGCTGGCCGGCCCCCGTGGCGGTGCGGATCCGTCCGGCGCAGACCAGCCCGAGCGCCGAGCCGAGCACGGACAGCGCGTAGCTGAGCGCCGGGGTGATCCACCCGTACTCGAAGTGATTGATCTCTGCCATGACGGACTTCCCCCCTGCTGGCTACCGGCGCGTAACACTTGCGCCTCGGCAATCATCCGGGTGTCGTCGATCGGGCATGACACCACCCCCGGCCGTTCCGGGCGGTGGTGTCACAGTGACGGAGCGATGCGTCGATTCTCCGGCCTCGATGACCGGAAGTGATGATCAGGCAGCGGCGTGGTAGGCCAGCACGCCCCGGTTGACCGCCGCGATGGCCTGCCGGGCCGTGGAGCGCAGCTCGGTGGAGGCGCCGCCGGAGTCGGCGAGCTGCCCGAGCAGGTCGACCACCTGCCGGGACCAGCGGACGAAGTCGCCGGCCGGCATCTCGCCGTCGATCTGGTGCCCGCTGGCGAGCACCTTGGCGAGCGCCTCGCCGCGCGCCCAGCGGTAGATCGGCCAGGCGAAGCCCAGGTCCGGTTCGCGGGTGACCGCCAGGCCGCGGGAGGCCTCGTCCGCCTCGATGTCGCCCCACAGCTTCAGCGTCTCGTCGACCGCGTCGACGACCGCGCCGCGCGGCAGCGAAGCCCGCTCGTCGACGTCGCGGCGGGCCTCGAAGACCACCACCGACACGGCGGCGGCCAGCTCGGCCGGGGACAGCCCGTCCCACACCTTGCGGCGCAGGCACTCGGCGACCAGCAGGTCGGCCTCGGTCCAGATCCGGCCCAGCATCCGGCCGGCGTCGGTGACCTCGCCGTCGGCCGAGAGGTAGCCGCGCGCGGTCAGCAGCGCGACGATCCGGTCGAACGTGCGGGCCAGCGAGCCGGTCCGCCCCGCCACCCGCTGGCGAAGCTCCTCGGTGTCGCGCTCCAGGCGGCGCCGCCGCTCCGCCCAGCGGGCGTGCTCCTCCCGGTCCGGGCAGGCGTGGCAGGGATGCCGGCGCAGCTCGGTGCGGAGCTGGCTGAGCCGGTGATCCTCACCGACGGCCTGCCGGGAGCGACCGCCGCGGCGACCGCCGTGCCGGTCCAGCCCGGTGCCGCTGACCTCGGCCGCCAGGTCCCGCCGCGCCGCCGGCGAGCGGTGGTTGAAGTGCTTGGGCACCCGGATCCGGGCGAGCACCTCCGCCGGGGTGGTGAAGTCGCCGGGGCTGACCCGACCGGCCCACCGGTCCTGGGTGAGCACCAGCGGGCGGGGCTCGCCGAAGCCGCCGGTGGCCGGGTCGAGCACGACCGCCAGGCCGGCCCGCCGACCCGAGGGCACCCGGATCACGTCACCCACCCGCAGCCGCTCCAGCGAGGCGACGGCCGCCGCCTTGCGCTGGGTCTGCCCCTCGCGGGCCATGGCGCGCTCGCGGTCGGCGATGGCCACCCGCAGGGCGAAGTACTCGTCGAAGTCGCCCTGGTGGCAGGACGCCTCGGCGCCGTACGCCTCGATGGTCTCGGTGTTGCGCTGGACCTGCCGGGCCAGGCCGACCACCGACCGGTCGGCCTGGAACTGCGCGAAGGAGGACTCCAGCAGGGCCCGGGCCGGCTCCGCGCCGACGGTGCCGACCAGGTTGACGGCCATGTTGTAGGAGGGCCGGAAGCTGGACCGCAGCGGGTAGGTGCGGGTGGAGGCGAGGCCGGCGACGTGCCGGGGGTCGGTCTCCGGCGACCAGACCACCACGGCGTGCCCCTCGACGTCGATGCCGCGCCGGCCGGCCCGCCCGGTGAGCTGCGTGTATTCGCCCGGGGTGAGGTCGACGTGCGCCTCGCCGTTGAACTTGACCAGGCGCTCCAGCACCACGCAGCGGGCCGGCATGTTGATGCCCAGGGCGAGGGTCTCGGTGGCGAAGACGGCCTTGACCAGACCGCGGACGAACAGCTCCTCGACGACCTCCTTGAACGCGGGCAGCATGCCGGCGTGGTGGGCGGCGAGCCCGCGCTCCAGCCCGTCGAGCCACTCCCAGTAGCCCAGCACGGTCAGGTCCTCGCCGGGGATGGCCGTGATCCGCGACTCGACCACCTGGCGGATCTCGGTGCGCTCCTCGGGCGAGGTGAGCCGCAGCCCGGCGGCCAAGCACTGCTGGACGGCCGCCTGGCAGCCGGCCCGGCTGAAGATGAACAGGATCGCGGGGAGCAGGTTCTCCCGGTCCAGCCGCTCGACGATGTCGGGGCGCATCGGGCCGCGCCAGCGGGGGCCGCGCCGGCCCGCGCCGGGTCCGGCGCTGCGCCCCTCCCCCAGCTCCAGCCGGCGCACGGTGTCCCGCGTGTAGCGCAGCAGCTCGGGATGGACGTCGTGCTTGCGCGCCGCGTCGGCGTCGTGGAACAGGTCGAACATCCGCCTGCCGACCAGCATGTGCTGCCAGAGCGGCACCGGGCGGTGCTCGCTGACCACCACGGCGGTCTCGCCGCGCACGGTGACCAGCCAGTCGGCGAACTCCTCCGCGTTGGAGACGGTGGCGGAGAGCGAGACCAGCGTGACCGAGGCGGGCAGGTGGATGATCACCTCTTCCCAGACGCCGCCGCGGAACCGGTCGGCCAGGTAGTGCACCTCGTCCATCACCACGTAGGCCAGGCCCTCCAGGGTGGCCGAGCCGGCGTAGAGCATGTTGCGCAGCACCTCGGTGGTCATCACCACCACGGGCGCGTCCCCGTTGATCGCGTTGTCGCCGGTGAGCAGGCCGACCTGCTCGGCGCCGTAGCGGTCGACCAGGTCGTGGTACTTCTGGTTCGACAGCGCCTTGATCGGCGTGGTGTAGAAGCACTTGCGCCGGGTGGTCGGCCCGCCGCCGCCGTCGGCCGCCGCCGGCTTCCCGGGGGCGCCGCGCAGCGCCAGGTGGACGGCGAACTCGCCCACCACGGTCTTGCCGGCGCCGGTGGGCGCGCAGACCAGCACGCCGCTTCCCCGTTCCAGGGCCTCGCACGCCTCCCGCTGGAAGTCGTCCAGGTCGAACCCCAGATCGAGCGCGAACTCGTCCAGGGCCGGAAAGGCGGAGGCCTGCGCGGCCCGGCGGCGCGCCGCGGCGTACCGCTCGGCGGGACTCGACATGTCCCCAAGATTAATCGGTGCGGACGACGGCCACCGGCCAAGGCCGTCCGGCAGGTGGGTCGGAGCGGGTCGGTAGGGTGCACGACGTGCCGGATCATGCCGAACCGCCCCGAGTCTCGCGCGGCGCCGACGACGCCGTCCGCCCGAGCCCGTCCCGTCGCCCCGTGGAGGCGGTGCTCTTCGACTTCCACGGCACGCTCGCGCAGGTGGAGGAGCCCCGCGAGTGGGTACTCGCCGCCGCGGCGGCCTGCGGCGTCGAGCTGGACCGGGTGCGGGCCACCGCGCTGGCCGACCGGCTGCTCACCGCCGGCCGGGCGGGCGGGCCGCTGCCGGCCCGGGTGCCGCCCCGGCTGGCCGAGCTCTGGGCCGACCGCGATCTCTACCAGCACGCCCACCGGGGCGCCTACACCGGGCTGGCCGAGACGGTCGACGCCGGCATCGACGGGTTCGCCGACGCGCTCTACGAGCGGCTGCTGGTCCCCGAGGGCTGGGTGCCCTACCCGGACACCGAGCCGGTGCTGGGCGCGCTCCGGGACGCCGGGGTGAAGGTGGCGCTCGTCAGCAACATCGGCTTCGACATCCGGCCGCTGTTCGCCGCCTGGAAGCTGGACGGGCTGGTCGACGCCTGGGCCCTGTCGTACGAGGTGGGACGCTGCAAGCCCGACCCGGGGATCTTCCTGCGGGCCTGCGGGATGCTGGGGGTCGACCCGGAGCGGGCACTCATGGTGGGTGACAGCCCCGCCGACGCGGGTGCCGTGGCGGCGGGCTGCGAGGTGCTGGTGCTGCCCGGCGCCGACCCGGGCCGGCCGAACGGGCTGGGCGCCGTGCTCGACCTCGCGCTCCGGAACTGACCACACCCCCCGGAGGCCACCTGCCGGGCGGCCGGCGGCCCGGCGGCACCCGGACCGACCAGCGGCGCTAGCGTAACGGGCATGACGCCCGACCGCTCCTTTCACGCCCGGCTCTCCGGCGGCCGGCTCGGCGCCGTCGGGCTGGTGCTCGGCGGGGCGCTGTCGGTGCAGTTCGGCGCGGCCGTGGCCGCGCTGCTGTTCCCGCGTACCGGAGTGGCCGGGGCGGTCACCCTGCGGCTGACCATCGGCGCGCTGCTGATGCTGGCCGTATGCCGCCCCCGGCTGCGCGGGCACGCCCGGGGCGACTGGGCGGCCGTGGTCGCCTTCGGGCTGGCCCTGGCCGGCATGAACTCGATCTTCTACCAGGCGATCGAGCGGATCCCGCTGGGACCGGCGGTGACCCTGGAGGTGCTCGGCCCGCTGGCGCTGTCCGTCATCACCGCCCGGCGGCTGGCCGCCTGGTGCTGGGCCGGTCTGGCGCTGGCCGGGGTGGCCCTGCTCGGGCAGGGCGGGTTCGACCGGCTGGACCCGGTCGGCGCCGCGCTGGCGCTGGCCGCGGGCGCGCTGTGGGCGGCGTACATCGTCTGCTCGGCCCGGGTCGGCGGGCGGTTCCCCCGCGCCGACGGGCTGGCGCTGGCGCTCGCGGTGGCCGCGCTGGTCACCCTTCCCATCGGGCTCGTGGGGTCGGGCGGCCGGCTGTGGCACCCGGCGGTGCTCGGGCTCGGCACCGGGCTGGCCCTGCTCGCCTCGGTGCTCCCGTACACCCTGGAGCTGCTGGCGCTGCGGCGGCTGCCCACGGCCACCTTCGCCGTGCTCATGAGCCTCGGGCCGGCCATCGCCGCGCTGGCCGGGTGGCTGGTGCTCGGCCAAACGCTGCACCCCGTGGAGGTGCTCGCCATCGGCCTGGTGATCGCCGCGAGCATCGGCGCGGTACGCGCCGGCACCCCGGCCGCCGCCCGCCGCGCCGGGCGCCGAGGGCGGCCCGCTGGTCAGCGCAGCAGCCGCACCGCCGCCGGCACCGCGCTGACCCGCACCGGCAGGTCGAACGCCCGCTCCCCGTCGGCGTACGTGGTGATGCCCTCCGCGTCCAACTCGACGGTCCGGGCCCGGTAGCTGCGGACCAGCGGGTGCGTGACGTGGGTGCCCTGGTAGATCCGGGGCTTGACCCGCATGAGGGTGCGCCGGTCGAAGCGGCCGCCCACCACCACGTCCAGCAGGCCGTCGTTCGGGTCCGCGTCCGGGCAGATCCGCATGCCGCCGCCGTAGCTGGCCGCGTTGCCGACCGCCACCAGCACCGCGTCCACCTCGTGCTCCGCGCCGTCGAGGCGCAGCCGGTAGCGGCGCGGCCGCAGCCGAGCCAGCTCCACCAGGATGGCCAGGTCGTAGCGGCGCGGGCCGCGCGGCCAGCGCATCCGGTTGGCCCGCTCGTTGACGATCGCGTCGAAACCGGCGGCCAGCACGGCGCCGTACCAGCGGTCGCCGCCGCCGGGGGTGGTCAGCCGGGCCAGGTCGACCGGGCGGGTGCGGCCGGCGCGCAGCGCGTCGGCGATCACCTCGACCGCGGCGAGGGGATCGGCCGGGAAGCCGGTGTCCACGGCGAAGTCGTTGCCGGTGCCCGCGGGCACCGGGCCGAACGGCACCGTCGTGCCACCGACCGCCTGCAACGCCCGGTGCACCGTGCCGTCCCCGCCGACGGCGACCAGCGCCCCGGCGCCGTCCGCGACCGCGGCGTGGCACGCCGCCTCCGCCTCCTCCGGGGTACGCGCCCGCAGCAGCTCGACCGGCCGGCCGGCGCCGCCCAGCCGCTCCAGCAGCTGGGGCAGCAGGCCACGGTGCCGTCCCCGGCCGGCGGTCGGGTTGGCGAGCACGGCCACCGGGCCGGGCGGGACAAGATCGTGCGCGGTCACGGCGAGCACCGTACGGCACGAGCCACGCCCCTCACCAGGGGCGACACCCCGGTCCTCGATCGACAGGGCGGCGCGGCGAGCGACCGCCCGGCATACTGCCCGGAATGCGCACCCGCACCCTGCTCGCCCTCGCCGCTCCGGTCGCGCTCGCCCCGCTCCTGCTGGCCGGTGGGCTCTGGTGGGCGCAGCGCCCGGTCGAGCCGGCCTGGCACGACAGCGCGGTGGCCGACGCGACCGAGACTGTCGACCGGGTCGAGGCCCGGTTCACCTACGACCACCTGTACAAGGCGGCGGACTACGCGCACACCGCCGCGCAGGAGCCCGGGGTGGCCGTGCTCCAGGTGCACGGCGAGACGCACTGGCAGACCGGGGTCACCCTGGCGCTCCGGGTCACCGGGCACGGGCAGGGCGTCAACGGCCACGGCAGGGTGGTCGAGGGGGACGTGGAGATCTGCTTCCGGTTTCGGCTGGGCCCCGAGCGGGACAGCCGCGACGACGGCATCGACTGCCCGGCCGGCGACCCGCTGCCGATCCGCCCGGACCCCTCCCTGAGCGGCGTGGACGAGCGACTGAAGCGGGCCCTCGCCGCCGCCGGCCCGGACGAGGCGGCCGTCCGCGCCGCGGTGGAGGGCCTCGGGCTGGACGCCGCCGTCCAGCGGGAGGTCGCCACCGCCGGCGGCACGGTCGGGGTGGCGCTGCGCGCCGCCCAGTACGACTGCCTGCTCGCCCGCGTCGGCCCGAAGGGCGCCGAGACGTGGCGGCCGTCCCACACCCAGCTCGCCCCCGGAGAGCTGCGCTGCTCGGCGGGGCTGGCGCTCAGCGACCAGTTCGGCCACCACCAGCGCTGACGCCGCCACGAAGCCCGATCCACCGGCCCCGTGGCGGCCTCACCGGTCAGCGCACGACGAGCCGCCTGGATCCCGGAGCGGCGCCGTCGCCCTTGACCTTCAGCGTCCAGTTGCCGGCGCCGCCGAGCGTCACGATCGCCTGCGCCGTGCCGTTCGGCTCCGCCTTGACCTCGGCGGCCCGCTTGCCGTCCGGGTCGAGGACGTCCAGCGTCCGGGCCGCGGTGGTCTTGTTGGTGACCCGGAACTGGATCTTCTCGCCGGGCTCGGCGATCAGCGCCTCCCCACCGGTGATCCCGGCCGCCGTCAGTTCGAGGGCGACCTCCCGGTCGTACGCCGTCTCGGCCGCGGCGCTGGCCACCGTGCCGTCGTCGGAGACGGTGATCCGGGTCCGCACGCCGTCGCCCTGCCGGCCGGGCTTGCAGGCGACCTCGTACAGGCCGGTGGCGAGGGTGGCGCGCAGGTCCCCGGTCTTCCCCGGTGCGACGTCCGCCGCCTCGGCCACGACCTTGGTGAAGCCGTCCCCCGCACGGCCGTACAGGTAGACCCCGGTGGCCTGCTGCCCCCGGTTGGTCACCGCGAAGGTGACCGCGCCCGGGTTGAAGAGGGTGGTGGCCACCTCGCAACTGGTGTCGGTGGCGGTCACCGGGACCTCGCCACCGGTGGGGGCGGGGTCGTCGTCACCGCAGGCGGTGAGGGCGGCGGTGGCGCAGATCGCGGCCACGACGGCGGCGGTACGGCTCTTCATCGGCTCTCCGGGGCGGAGGTCAGCACGCTGACCAGAACGGACGCCGACAACCACCCCCGGCACACCCGCCCGGGGGGACTTCGGCGGAGTCAGGAGAGTCTAAGCGGGCCGGCCGTCCTGGCAAGGGGACCGGTTGGCCCGATCTCGGCCACCCGCCGAGGCGGTCAGCGGCCGAGGTGGGCCAGCCCGCTGCCGATCACGTCCCGCCGCCCCCACCGGCCCGGCACGTCGAGCAGTTCCACCCGGCCGAACCGGGCCGGCACCCGCGGCGCCATCAACAGGTGCTCGCCGGCCGCCTCCAGCCCGAGCAGGGCGCGCAGCAGCAGGAACGGGGTCGCGGTCGCCATCGCCTGCGGGCTGTTCGCGGTCGGATAGCCCACCGGATACTCGGTCAGCTCCCGGGCGTAGCCGGCGATCGCCTCGGGCAGCCGGCCGTGGAAATACCGGGAGACCTCCACCATGGCCTCGGCGATCCGCCCCGCCTCCTCGGCGAAGCCGTACCGGCGCAGTCCCCAGGTGATCAGCGCGTTGTCGAACGGCCACACGGCGCCGAGGTGGTAGCCGAGCGGGTTGTACCGTTCCTGTCCGGTGGCCAGGCTGCGGATGCCCCAGCCGGAGAAGAGCCGCGGCCCGACCAGGTGGGCGGCCACCTCCGCGGCCCGCTCCCGCGGGACGATGCCGCTCCACAGCAGATGGCCCATGTTGGACGCCAGCGCGTCGACCTGCCCGCCGTCACCGTCCAGGGCCAGCGCGTAGTAGCCCCGGTCGGCGATCCAGAAGTCCCGGTCGAAGCGTTCCCGCAGCGCCGCGGCTTCCCGCTCCAGCCGGTCGGCGTACGCCGGGTCGCCCCAGAACTCCCGCGCCATCCGGGCACCCCGCAGCTTCGCGTCGTACGCGTAGCCCTGGAGTTCGCAGGTGGCCAGCGGCGCGCCGGGCAGCCGCCCGTCGGCGTAGCAGATCGCCTCGGGCGAGTCCTTCCAGCCCTGGTTGGCCACCCCCGAGCGCTCGTTGCGCCGCAGGTACCGGACGTAGCCGTCGCCGAGCAGGTCGCCGTACTCGTCGATCCACCGCAGGGCCGCCCGGGCCTCGTCCTCGAACTCCCGCACCAGGTCGACGTCGCCGCTCCACCGCTCGTACTCGTCGAGCAGGATCACGTAGAGCGGGGTGGCGTCGGGGGTGCCGTAGTACGGGGACTGCGGGCTCTCCTCGAAGGCCACCATCTCCCCGTAGCGGAACTCGCGGAGGATCTTGCCGGGCTCCTCGTCACGGAAGTCGTCGAGCACCGCGCCCTGGTCGATACCGAGCATCCGCACCGTCGCCGAGGCCAGCTCGGGCGCGACCGGCAGCGCCATGAAACTGGTCAGGATGCTGTCCCGGCCCGTGATGGTGGCCGCCCACGGCAGCCCGGCGGCGGGCATCACCTGGTCGGGCAGGGTCAGCGGCGAGTAGCGCAGCGCCGCCAGGTCCACGAGGCTGCGCCGGTAGGCCTCGGTCAGCGGCTCCCAGTCGCAGCTGAGCTGCGGCGTCCGGGACAGCCACCCGGCCAGGTCGTCCTGCCGTTCCTCGGCGCCGGCCCGGGGCCGCCGCTCCAACCGGTCCCGGACGTCCGCCCCGTCCGGGCGCAGCACCAACCCCCGCACCCGCACGGTCGTCGTCCAGGCCTGTCTGGGCGCCAGCCGCACCGTCCAGGTGAGACCCTGCTCGTCCACCCGCACCGGTTCGCTGCTGGTCACCACCGTCTCCCGCTGGAACCTCTCCCGCTGGTAGCCGAGGCACAGTCCGCGCTCCTCGCACCGCTGGTAGAGCCGCCCCGGCGGCGTACGCTCCGCGGCGACACCCAGGATCGGCGCGAAGTCGCTGCCCACGTCGAGCCGGACGGTGAACTCCTCCGGCACGTGGTGGTGGTTGAACAGGGTCAACCGCTCCTCGAAGGCGCCGCCGGTGATCGCACGCTCCCGGATGAGCGACGACTTGGCGTCTACGTAGTGCGTCGGAGCGCCCGGGACCAGGAAGAACCGCATCTGGAGGTGGTCCCGCTCGGCGATGGAGAGCGACGTCATCCGCTCGCCGTTGAGCGTGAGGCGCCAGACCGACAGGAAGCGGGTGTCGAAGTCGAAGAAGCCGACCGGGTTGGCCACGGTCGCCTCGATGTCGCCGTTGTCCTCGCTGAGCACGAAGACGTTGCCGTCCAGCACGCGCACCAGGTTCTGGTTCATCCGGGCCTCCGGCCCACGCGCTCCCGCGGATGCCGCGCCCCGGGCGGCGCCGGGAAGAGCCGCTCCAGCAGCACCACGAACCGGAAGTGCCCGTCGGCGGTGATGTCGTTGCGCAGCCAGGCGGCGAGCGGCCTGACCTCACCCCGGGCCATCCGGACGAAGAAGTCCCGCCGGGTCCGGATCACCGTGTCGGCGTACCGCGCGCGGTGTTCCACCGCGAGCCGGCCGTCGTGGATGGTGAGATGCCAGACGTCGAGCGCGTCGGTCCCCTCCAGCTCGAACCGGATCGTGCCGGTGGTGCGGTGCAGGAGCCGCTCGGGTGCCTGCCGGGCGAGCTGCGCGAAGAACACGTCGATCGGATCGGACACCGCACCGCCTCCCGGCAGAGGGCCGGCGCGCCGCCGGCACCGATGCCCGGCCGGCCGCGACGACGGGCGCGTCCGCACCGCCTCGGGCGCCGCCCCAGACTATCGCCGGGCCCCGCCACGGACCCGGGGATCGGGGGAACTGCGCGGGCCGGCAGGATGGCGGGATGCGCCTGGTCTCCCTGCTCCCCTCGGCCACCGAGATCGTCTACGCGCTGGGGCTCGGCGACGACCTGGTCGGGGTCACCTTCGAGTGCGTGGTGCCGCCCGCGTACCGGGCCGGCACCACGGTCGTGGTCGGCGGTCGGGACACCCGGGGCATGAGCCCCGGCGAGATCGACGCCTACGTCAAGGGCCAACTCGCCGCCGGCGCCGACCTCTACACCCTGGCCGCCGGGGCGCTGGCCGGCCTGGACCCGGACCTGATCCTCACCCAGGACCTGTGCCGGGTCTGCGCGCTGCCGTCGGGCCGGGTGGCGGACGCCGTCACGCACCTCGGCTGCCGGGCGGAGGTGCTGTCGCTCGACCCGTACACCCTCGGGGAGGTGCTGGGCACGATCCTGGCCGTGGGCGCGGCGGCCCGGGTGCCGGACCGCGCGGAGGCCCTGGTGGACGGCCTGCGGGCGCGGCTCGCGGCGGTCCGCGCGGCGGTCGCCGGCCGGCCCCGGCGGCGGGTCGCGGTGGTGGAGTGGGTGGACCCGCCGTTCGGCGCCGGGCACTGGATCCCCGACCTGGTGGAGGCCGCCGGCGGCGAGCCCGTGGCGACCCACCCCGGGGCCCGGTCCACGCCGACCACCTGGGCGGCGCTGCGGGCCGCCCGGCCCGAGGTGGTGCTGGTCGCGCCGTGCGGCTTCGACCTGGACGGGGCCGCCGCGCAGGCCGCCGGGGTGGCCGCGCACTTCCCCGGCGCGGAGGTGTGGGCGCTGGACGCGGACGGGCTGGTCGTGGGGGCCGGCCCGCGCCTGGTCGACGGCGCCGAGGCGATCGCGGCGGTCCTGCACCCGGACGCCGTCCCCGCCCCGCCGGAGGGCGCGGCCCGCCGGGTGGCCTGAACCGCCGATGCCGCGGCGGGCCGGGGCGACCCGACACGCGCGAACGCCGCCCCCGTAGCGGGGACGGCGTTCGCGTCGGTGCTCGGGTGGAACCCGTCAGGTCATGTCGTCGTAGCGGCGCTCGATCGGCGCCGGGGCGGCGACCGGCTCGGGCGCCCCCACCGGGGCGGGTGCCTCGACCCCGCCGGCGGCACCGACCGGCTCGACGGACAGGTCCAGCGGCGAGACCTCGTCGTCCGCGACGTCGGAGTAGACCTCCCGGCCGCGCCCCCGCCGCTTGTCGTTGATGAACGCCACCCCGACCGCGACGAAGTAGAGCAGGGACAGCGCGGTGGCCAGCAACGTCATGCCGAACGGACCCGGGTCGGGCGTGGCGATGGCGGCGAAAGCGAAGGACACGAAGATCACCACGCGCCACCAGCTCAACAGACGGCGGGCGCTGGCCACGCCCGTGAAGTTGAGCATGAGCAGGATCAGCGGGAACTCGAACGCCACCCCGAACAGCAGGATCATGTTCGTGATGAACCCGATGTACGCGCTGACCTCGAACTGGTTGGACAGCCCGCCGACCCCGGATTCCATCAGGAAGCTGAGGCCCTTGTCGACCACGAAGTAGGCCAGCACCGCGCCGGCGGCGAACAGCGGCGCGGCGATCGCCACGAAGACGTAGGCCCACTTGCGCTCGTGACGGTGCAGACCCGGGGCGATGAACGCCCAGAGCTGGTAGAGCCAGACCGGCCCACCGATGATCAGGCCGAGCCAGAGCGCGAGTTTCAGCTTCAGCACGAACCCGGTCGTCGGTGCCAATGCCAGCAGATCCTGGCACTGGCCCAGCGCGTTCGTCGTGTCGGGCAGCCGGCAGTACGGCCGCTTCAGCAGCAGGAAGACCGGATCTGCGAGCCAGAAACCGACGATCAGGCCGCCGACGACGGCCAGCGACGCGCGGAACAGCCGGTTGCGCAGCTCACGGACGTGCTCGATGAGCGTCATCGAGCCGTCGGCGGCCCGCTCGAACGTGCTCGGGCCGCGCTTCTTCAACCCGAAGGCCACGGTGGTGGGGCCCTCTCGGATCAGTTCTCGCGGACGCGCTGCACCGGGTCGACCGGCGGGGCGACCGGCTGCTGCGGCTGCGGGGCGAACTGCTGCTGCGGCTGGGCGACCTGCTGCTGCGGCGGGAGCGGCTGGTAGCCGGTCTGCGCGTCGGCCTTCTCGGCCAGGTCACGGTCGTCGTCGTGCAGGCTCTTCGTCTCGGCCTTGATGATCCGCAGCGAACGGCCCAGCGAGCGGGCCGCGTCGGGGAGCCGCTTCGCGCCGAAGAGCAGGATCAGCACGACCACGAGTACGGCGATGTGCCACGGCTTGAGGGCACCCATGGGAAGCTCCAGTCGCTCTGTGTCGGTGAGGGGGTGGTCGCAGCCCATCGTACGTGCCTCGAAGACGCTTGCCACCCTGCCGGCCTGCCGGTGCGGGCCTGGCCGGTGAAGTCTCGGACAACCCGGAGTGTCCCGTCAACCACCAGCGGCCGCGCGATCGTGCGCGCAACCGCCGCGGACCGCGCAGCTAGTGCGCGCCGGACCGACCGCCGTCGATCACTTCCCGCGCCTGGCCTTGATCAACGTCATGCGCTCCTGCGCGACGCCCACCCGCTCCTGGAGCGCCTCGGCCCGCGCCTGGAGTTCCTCGGCGGCGGACCGCAGCGACTCCGCCTCGGCCTGGCGCCGCTGCAGGGCCAACGCCGTGCGGCGCAACCGGGGCAGCCGCGCCAGCACCGGCCGGACCGCCAGGGCCAGCACGATCAGCGCGAACAGCACGACCCCGAGCACGATCCACGTCACCACGGCGGTCAGCCTACTGGGTGGCGCCGGCCACCGCCGGGTCGGCGCGGCCGACCGGGGTGGCGTACGCGTCGAGGGCGGCGGCCGCCTGGGCCCGCACCTGCTCGGCCAGCTCGGCCGGCGCGACCACCGTCACGTCGGGCCCGAGCCCGAGCACGAACCGGCGGGCCCAGCCCAGGTCGGTGACCCGCAGCGACACCAGCCACTGCTCGCCGTCGGCCTCGACCCGCTCGCACGGGTAGTACTCGGTGATCCACCGCTCGCCCCGGCCGATCCGCAGGGTGATCAGCGGCAGGTCCGGTGAGGGGCGGAACACCCCGTCGCTGAGGTCGTGCGGGCGGGCCTGCGGCGGGACCACGGCCTGCTCGGCCAGTTCGGTGACCGCGTCGATCCGGTCGGCCCGGAACAGCCGGACCGCCTCGGCCCGGCGGCACCACGCCTCCACGTACGCCCGGCCGCCGACCATCAGCATCCGCAGCGGGTCGATGGTGCGCTCGGTGGTCTCGTCCCGCGCGGCGGTGTAGTAGGTGATCCGCAGCGCGCGGCCGCGTTCCACGGCGGCGCGCAGCTCGCGGACCCGGGCCGTGTCGCCGGGCAGTCGCACCTCGACCGGGGCCCCGGCCAGGTCACCGGCCGCGCTCTCGATCTTGGCGAGGGCCCGCTCGACCGCCTCCCGGTTGGCCACGCCGGGCGTCTCGGCGAGCATCCGCAGCGCCACCACCAGGGCCAGGGCCTCGTCCGGGGTGAGCCGCAGCGGGCGGTCGATGCCCGCGTCGTAGGTGATGGTCACCCGGTCACCGTCGAACGCCATGTCGATCAGGTCACCGGGGCCGTAACCGGGCAGGCCGCACACCCAGAGCAGCTCCAGGTCCTCGCGGAGCTGCTTCTCGGTCACCCCCAGGTCGTGCGCCGCCTCGGCGATCTCGATGCCGGGGCGGGCCAGCAGGTAGGGCACCAGGTTGAGCAGCCGGGCCAGCCGGTCGGCCGAGGCGCGGCCGCCGCGGGCCGCCGGGCGGGTCACCGGGCACCCCCGGTGACGGCCAGGTCGTCGTGTCGGGCCGCGATCTCCTTCAGCCGCTGGATGACCGCCTCGCGGACCTCCGGCGGCTCCAGCACCCGCACGTCCGGGCCGTAGCCCACGATGTGCCCGGCCAGGTAGTCGGCGTCGGCGTACGGCAGGACGAGGCGGTCACCGTCCGGCCCGGCGTGGCTCTCCACCGCCCAGCGGCGCAGCCCCGCGGCGCGGCCGGCGGCGACCAGCACGGTGGCCCGGCCGGTCCGCTCCACGGGCCCGGACCAGCGGGCCACGTGACTGATCAGGTCCACCCCGGCGGGCGGCTCGTACGCCTCGGGCAGCCCGGTCACCCGGACCGCGCCCACCACCCGCGAGAGCCGGAAGCAGCGGGTCGCCGCCCGGTCCAGGTCGTGGCCGACCACGTACCAGCGGCCGCGCCAGCAGACGACGCCCCACGGCTGGACCCGGCGGCGGGTCGGTGCGTCCCGGTCGGGCACCCGGTAGTCGAAGTTGACCTCGCGCCGGTCGCGCGCGGCGGCGGTCAGCGGCGCGAACGCCGGGTCGACCGTGACCATCGGCTCCAGGCCCAGCGTGGCCTGCGGGTCCACGTCGATGCCGGCGGCGCGCAGCTTCGCCAGCCCCGACGAGGCGGCGGCGGCCAGGCCGGCGTGCTGCCACAGCCGGGCCGCGATGCCCACGGCGGCGGCCTCGTCCGGTTCGAGGGGGATGTCGGGCAGCGCGTACTCGCGGGGCGCGATCCGGTAGCCCGGCTCGGCGTCGAAGACGCTGGCCGTGCCCGTCTCCAGCGGCACCCCGAGTTCCCGCAGCTCGGCCTTGTCCCGCTCGAACTTGCGCTGGAACGCCTCGTGGTCCTTGGCGTCGTCGGGATCGTGCTCGTAGCCGGGCACGGTCGCGGCGATCTGCGCGGCGGTCAGGAACCGTCGCGTGGACAGCAGGCAGATCACCAGGTTGACCAGGCGTTCGGTACGGGTCCGCGACACGTGGGAAACGCTAGCAGCCCGCACGTCCGCAGCGCGCACCCGCGCGGGCGCGGCGCGCGGGAGTCGCACCCCGGAGGCGGTCCGCACCACACCGCCCGGGCCCTCCCGCTCGCCACGCGGCGGGTCGGTGACGGCCATAGGGTGGGCGCATGGCGGAGGCGGAGGTCAAGAGCGAGAGTGTCGGCACCGTCGTGGTGGCCGGCGTGGCGAACCTCGCCATCGCCGTCGCCAAGCTCGTCGCGGGCCTGCTCTCCGGCTCGGCGGCGATGCTCTCCGAGGCCGCCCACTCGGTCGCCGACACCACCACCGAGGTCCTGCTCTACATGGCGCTGCGCCGCGGGGCACGGCCCGCGGACACCCGGCACCCCTTCGGGTACGGCAAGGAGAGTTACGTCTGGGCCTTCCTCGCCGCGCTGTTCACCTTCGTGGTCGGCGCCGGCTTCGCCATCACCCACGGCGTCACCACGATCCTCGTGCACGAGCACACGGGCAACTACCTGACCTCGTACATCGTGCTGGCGATCTCCTTCGCCATCGAGTCGGTCTCGCTGGCCCGGGCTGTCCGGCAGGTCCGCAACGAGTCCCGGCGCTGGCGGGCCACCCCACGCCGCTACCTGCGGCTGACCGCCGACACCACGGTCAAGGCGGTCTTCCTGGAGGACAGCGCCGCCCTCGTCGGCCTGCTGCTCGCCGCGGCCGGCCTCACGCTGTCGCACCTCACCGGCGACGAGATGTTCGACGGCGTCGCCTCGATCCTCATCGGCGTGCTGCTGCTGGTGGTCGCCGGCATCCTGGCCCGCAGCAACATCTCCCTGCTGGTCGGCCGGGCCGTGTCCGACCGGGTGCACCGGCAGATCGAGCACGAGCTGGCCGGGCTCCCCGCGGTGGACCGGGTCGACACCCTGATGACCATGTTCCTCGGTCCGGAGGACATCCTGGTCGCCGCCAAGGTCGACTTCCGCGACGACGCCACCGGCGCCGACATCGAGGCCGCCGCCGACGAGGCCGAACGGCGGCTCACCGACCGGTTCCCGGAGATCGGGTACGTCTTCCTCGACCCGACCCGGTCGAGGCGCGGCAGCGACGGGCACCGGGCCCGGACCACCCAGGACGAGGACGAGCGGGCGGTGGACCAGGAGCCGGGCGGGGTTCCCTGACCGGCGGGCCGGCGACCCGGCCGCACCCCGGGCCCGCGCCGGCCGATACGGTGCCGGGCATGGTGCGATGGCGGTCCGGCACGGTCACGGCGGTACGGCGACGGTGGGCCGGGGCCGCCGAACTCGACGTCGACCTGGCCGACGGTGGCCGGATGCGCGCCCTGGCCTACCCGGCCCTGGTCGGTGACCCGGAGCCCGGCGACCGGGTGCTGCTCAACGCCGGCGCCCTGCTCATGGGCCTCGGCACCGGCGGGTACGCCCTCGTCGTGGCCCTGCCCGACCGGCTCCCCGCCGACCCGCCGCAGGCCGCCGAGAGCCGCGACGCCGGGCACCTGGTCAAGGCCCGCTACACCCCGCTGCAGCCGATCCTGCTCGGCGTCGACGAGGAGGCCTCGCCGCACCACGCGCGGCTGGCCGCCGCCGAGTCCGTCGACGGGATGCCGGTGGTGACCGCCGACCTGCACTCCGCGCTGCCGGCGATCCTGGCCGGCGTCCACGCCGACGCCCCGGACGCCCGGGTGGCCTACCTGCTCACCGACGGCGGGGCGCTGCCGGCCTGGTTCTCCCGCACCCTCGCCGGGCTCGCCGGCCACCTCGCCGGCACGGTCAGCGTGGGCCAGGCGTTCGGCGGCGACCTGGAGGCGAGCACCCTGCACAGCGGCCTGCTCGCCGCGCGGCACGTGCTCGGCGCCGACGTGGCGATCGTCGCCCAGGGCCCCGGCAACCTGGGCACCGGCACCCGCTGGGGCTTCTCCGGAGTGGCCGTCGGCGAGGCCGTCAACGCGGTCGCCACGCTGGGCGGGCGGCCGGTCGGCTCGCTGCGCATCTCCGCGGCCGACCCCCGCCCCCGGCACCGCGGCGTCTCCCACCACAGCCTCACCGCGTACGGCCGGGTCGCCCTGGCCCCCGCGGAGCTGGTCGTGCCGGACGGCCTGGACCCGGCCCTCGCCGCCGAGGTGGACGCGGCGCTGGCCCCGCTCGCGGCGCGGCACCGGGTTGTCACCGTGCCCACCGACGGCCTGGACGCGGCGCTGCGGGCCAGCCCGGTCGGCCTGTCGACGATGGGGCGCGGGCTCGACGGCGACCACGCCTACTTCCTGGCCGCGGCCGCCGCCGGCCGGCACGCGGCCCGCCTGCTCGGCTGAGCCGCTCAGCGCGCCCCGTAGCCGTGGGCGACGATGTGCTCAGCGGCCCGGGTGTAGCCCGCCGGGTCAGCGGGCGCCACCGTGCCCAGGCCGTCGACGTACCGGTTGTACATGCAGAACGCGGCGGCGATCAGCACCGTGTCGTGGATTTCCAGGTCGGTGGCGCCCTCGGCGCGGGCGGCGTCGACCAGCTCGGTGGTGACCTCCCGGCCGCCGCGCTGCACGGCACCGGCGATCCGCAGCAGCGCCCGCAGCTTCCCGTCGACCGGCGCCGCGTCCAGGTCCTGCCGGACCTGCTCCACCAGCGGCATCCCCGCGGGCAGCTGCGCGGCCGCGAACGCCGAGTGCGACGCGCAGCAGAACGCGCAGGCGTTCAGATCCGACACGTACGCGGCGATGAGTTCCCGCTCCCCCGCGCTCAGCGTGGGGTGCGGGGCGTGCAGCAGCGTGTCGGCGAGGTCGAGCAGCGGCTTGGCGGTCTCCGGGCGGTAGCGGGCCAGCCCGTTGATGCCGGGGTGGGCCTGCTCGTCCAGGCCCAGGTCGATGTGTGCGATGACGTCACCCTCCCGTGCCCGCGCCCGCCGAAGCCGGCGGGTCGAATCCGGTCGATGTGACAACCTTCGCGGGCGGCCGGGCCGGGGCGCAACTCCCCCGCTGTGGTTCCGCCGGTCAGCCGGCCAGGAAGATCAAGGCCAGCCAGGCGCCCACGATGAGCACCAGCGCCGCCGCCAGCACCCAGGTCGGCACGGCGAACTCGCCGCGCCGGTTGCGCTCGACCTCGGCGCGGATCTTCTCCCGACGCCGCTCGACCCAGTTCAGCTTCTCGGTGCCGCCGTCGCGGCCGGCGGACGTGTCGCGGCCCGGACGGCCGGCAGGTTCGGAAGTGTTCATCGCGACGCCAGCGTACCCGTGGGCGCGGCGGCCGGCCCCCCGGCACCGGCCGCCCGCCCCCGGGTCACATGCTCGCGATGAGCCGTTCCACCCGCTCGTCGTACGCCCGGAACGGGTCCTTGCACAGCACCGTGCGCTGCGCCTGGTCGTTCAGCTTCAGGTGCACCCAGTCCACGGTGAAGTCCCGCCGCTTCTCCTGCGCGTGCCGGATGAACTCGCCGCGCAGGCGCGCCCGGGTGGTCTGCGGCGGGGTCTCCTTCGCCTCGAAGATCTCCGGGTCGGTGGCCACCCGGTCCACCTCGCCGCGCCGCTCCAGCAGCCCGTACAGGCCCCGGCCGCGCCGCAGGTCGTGGTAGGCCAGGTCCATCTGCGCCACCCGCGGGTGCGACAGCGGCAGGTCGTGCTTGCGCTGGTAGCGCTCGATGAGCCGCAGCTTCGTCACCCAGTCGATCTCCCGGGCCACCGGGTCCAGGTCACCGGTCTCCACCGCCCGCAGCACCCGCCCCCACAGCTCCACCACCCGCTTCGCGGTCTGGTCGCCGCCGCGGCGCTCCACGAACTCGGTCGCCTTCGCCAGGTATTCCTGCTGGATGTCCAGCGCCGAGACCTCCTTGCCGGAGGCCAGCCGCACCTTGCGCCGGCCGGTGATGTCGTGCGACACCTCCCGGATCGCCCGGATCGGGTTCTCCAACGTCAGATCCCGCATCACCACGCCGGCCTCGATCATCCGCAGCACGATGTCGGCCGTGCCGACCTTCAGCAGCGTGGTGACCTCGTTCATGTTCGAGTCGCCGACGATGACGTGCAGCCGCCGGTAGCGCTCGGCGTCGGCGTGCGGCTCGTCGCGGGTGTTGATGATGGGCCGGCTGCGGGTGGTCGCCGAGGAGACGCCCTCCCAGATGTGCTCGGCCCGCTGCGACAGGCAGTAGACCGCGCCCCGCGGCGTCTGGAGCACCTTGCCCGCGCCGCAGATCAACTGGCGGGTGACCAGGAACGGGATCAGCACGTCGGCCAGCCGGCCGAACTCGCCGTGCCGGGACACCAGGTAGTTCTCGTGGCAGCCGTACGAGTTGCCGGCCGAGTCGGTGTTGTTCTTGAACAGGTAGATCTCGCCCGCGATGCCCTCGTCGTGCAGCCGCTTCTCCGCGTCGACGAGCAGCCCCTCCAGGATCCGCTCCCCCGCCCGGTCGTGGGCCACCAGGTCGGTCACCGAGTCGCACTCCGGCGTCGCGTACTCCGGGTGCGAGCCCACGTCCAGGTAGAGGCGGGCTCCGTTGCGCAGGAAGACGTTGCTCGACCGGCCCCACGACACCACCCGCCGGAACAGGTACCGCGCGACCTCGTCGGGGGACAGTCGGCGTTGCCCGCGATAGGTGCAGGTGACGCCGTACTCGGTTTCGAGGCCGAAGATTCGCCGCTCCATGATGTGACATTAGCCGCCCGGGGCCCCAGATGGGCAGCGCTCAACCCAGTGGTCTCATCCGCACCGGGCCGGGGATTCCCCGCGTGCGCACATCCCGCCGCCGGGTACGGTCCCTGCCGTGAGAATCCTCGTCACCGGCGGCGCCGGCTTCATCGGCTCGGCGTACGTCCGGCGGCTGCTCACCGGCGCCGAGCCGGACCTCACGGCCGACGCCGTCACCGTGCTCGACGCCTACACCTACGCCGCCACCGAGGGCGCCCTCGACCCCGTCCGCGCCGACCCGAGGCTGCGGGTCGTCCGCGGCGACATCCGCGACCCCGCCCTGGTCGACGCCACGGTCGCCGGCCACGACGTCGTCGTGCACTTCGCCGCCGAGTCGCACGTGGACCGCTCCATTGCCGCCGCGGCCGACTTCGTGACCACCAACGTGGTCGGCACCCAGACCCTGCTCGACGCGGCCCTGCGCCACGGCGTGCGCCGCTTCGTCCAGGTCTCCACCGACGAGGTGTACGGCTCCATCGCCACCGGCGCCTGGACCGAACAGGCCCCGCTCGACCCCAGCTCGCCGTACTCGGCCAGCAAGGCCGCCGGCGACCTGCTCGCGCTGGCCTACCACCGCACCCACGGCCTCGACGTCGTCGTCACCCGCGGGGCCAACACCTACGGGCCCTACCAGTACCCCGAGAAGATCATCCCGCTGTTCGTCACCAACCTGCTCGACGGGCACGACGTGCCCCTCTACGGCGACGGCGGCAACGTCCGGGACTGGCTGCACGTCGACGACCACTGCCACGGCGTCGCGCTCGCCCAGGCCCGCGGCCGGGCCGGCGGCGTCTACCACCTGGGCGGCGGCGCCGAACTCACCAACCGGGAACTCACCGGCCGGCTGCTCGCCGCCTGCGCCGCCGGCTGGGAGCGGGTCCGGCCCGTCGCCGACCGCAAGGGCCACGACCGCCGGTACGCCCTGGACTGCGCCACCACCCGACGCGAACTCGGCTGGACCCCAATGGTCGACCTCGACCACGGGCTGGCCGCCACCGTCGACTGGTACCGGGCCAACCGCGCCTGGTGGACCCCGCTGAAGCCGCACCGCTGACGGGTGCCGGGCATGGGACCCGGCACCCGGCCGGGGTCACTCCTCGGGCTGCTCCTCCTGCGGCTGACCCTCCAGGTCCGCCGAGCCCGCCGACGTGATCGGCTTCTTCGCCTCCTCGGTCGGCACCGTCGGGGTCTTCGCCCGCCCCGCCGCCGGCGCCGCGTCCGCGCTCGCGTCGCCCTCCAGCAGCGCGGTCAAGGCGGCCCCGGTGATCCGCCGGAACGTCCGCCCCACCCGGCGCCGGTCCAGGACCGCCACCTCCAGCTGGTTCGCCGCGATCGTGCGGGCCGCCCCGCCCTCGCCGCCGACGCTGCTCAGCGCCTTCATCGCGGCGCGGACGGCCTCCGCGAGCGACATCTCGGGCCGGTGCTCGTTCTTCAGCACCCCGGTGATCGCCTCGGCCTGACCGCCCATCGCCATCCGGCCCGGCTCGTCGTTGACCGACCCGTCGTAGGTCAGCCGGTAGAGCGCGTCGTCGTCCGGCGTGGCGCCCACCTCGGCGACGCAGATCTCCACCTCGAACGGCTTCGACTGCTCCGTGAAGATCGCGCCCAGCGTCTGCGCGAACGCGTTCGCCAGGCCCAGCCCGGTCACGTCCCGCCGGTCGTAGCTCAGGCCGTTCAGGTCGGCCATCCGCACCCCGGCCCGGCGCAGGTTCTCGAACTCGTTGTACCGGCCCACAGCGGCGAAGCCGATCCGGTCGTAGATCTCACTGACCTTGTGCAGGGTGCTGGACAGGTTCTCCGCGACGAAGAGCACCCCGCCCTCGTAGCTCAGGACCACCGCGCTGCGGCCCCGGGCGATGCCCTTGCGGGCCAGCTCGGAGCGGTCGCGCATGATCTGCTCGGGCGAGGCGTAGAACTGCATGGCCACGGCGGCGGTTCTCCTTCGGGCGCTGTGCTGCGGACTGCTGACTCAGGTGCGGCGGGAGCGGGGTCAGCCGCCCGGGTTCTCCATGCGGGCGGACACCACGCCCTCCGCGATCGCCGCCGTCTCGGCGTCGGTGAGCCGGTGCGTGCCCTCGGCGGTCGCGGTCATCACCACCGGGTAGATCCGGCGGGTCAGGTCCGGACCACCGGTCGCGGTGTCGTCGTCGGCGGCGTCGTAGAGCGCCTCCACGGCCAGCCGGGTCGCGTCGTCGATCGACAGACCCGCCCGGAACCGCTTCTTCAGCGCGGACTTGGCGAACAGCGAGCCGGAGCCGATCGCGTCGTAGCCGGTCTCCTCGTACGGGCCGCCGGTCACGTCGAAGCTGAAGATCCGCCCGGCGCGGGCGGGGTCGGCGGCGGCCAGGTCGAAGCCGGCGAAGAGCGGGATCACGGCGAGGCCCTGCATGGCGGCGCCCAGGTTGCCCCGGATCATCGAGGCCAGCCGGTTGGCCTTGCCGTCGAGCGAGAGCATGGCGCCCTCGATCTTCTCGTAGTGCTCCAGCTCCACCTGGAACAGTCGCATCAGCTCGATGCCGATGCCCGCGGTGCCCGCGATGCCGACCAGCGAGTACGCGTCGGCGGGGTGGACCTTCTCGATGTCCCGCTGGGCGATCAGGTTGCCCATCGTGGCGCGCCGGTCGCCGGCCATCACCACGCCACCGCTGGCCGAGATGGCCACGATGGTCGTCGCGTGCGGCGCCATGTCGGCGGCCATGCCGGGCGGCAGCGGCCGACGGCCGGGCAGCATCTCGGGAGCCACCTTGCTCAGGAACGCGGTGAACGAGGACGTCCCCGCGTTGGTGAACACATCTGGAAGACGCCCGGATGGATCAAAACCCGCTGCCACGTGGTTCCTCTCAGGTACGTGATCGCCCTGGCCAGACTCTCGGGGCTGTCCTTGAACTGGCCAAGACCACCTTTGCAGTTGAAGCAGAGTATCCCGCGCACCCACCCGGTGCGATGATCGTGGTCCAGGTGTTCCGGGTCGGGTGACCCGCAGATCGCGCACACACCACCCTGCTCGGCGAGAAGCTCGTCGAACTCCTTCTGACCGACCCCGTACCGCCGCCGCAGGTGGTACTCACGATTGCCGCCGTAGAGCCGCTGCTTTGTCTCACGAGTGCGGGTGTTGTGGCACGGCTTGCAGTAGGTGGCATAGCCCGTGCTGTCGGAGCGGTTGCGCGGGAAGTCGGCCACGGGCTTGACGGTTCCACAGTCGGCGCAGAAGCGGTGGCCATCCGGCACTTCCCTCGCCGGCTTCACCTCACGGTCGTATTGCTCCTTCACCCGCTTGGCGTAGCTCGCCTTGGAGCGTGCGTTGAAGCAAGGCTTGCAGTAGCTGCCGCGACCGCTGGGACGCTTGCTGCTCGCACAGAACTCATCGAGCGACTTCCAGTCCCCGCAGTCGCGACAAACGGCGTCGGCCGTTCTGATCATCAAGGGGAAGCGGCATGTCCGTTTCAGCCCGATATGTCTACTGACCGCCTTTTTGTACGTATCCGCGGACAAATTCCTCTGCGTTCTCCTCCAGGACGGAGTCGATCTCGTCGAGCAGGTCGTCGACGTCCTCGGTGATCTCGGCGTGCCGCTCGGCAACCTCGGGGTTGGCCTGCGCGGTGACCTCCTCGACCTCCTCGTGCGACTTGCCGGACTGGGTCTGGCCGCCTTCTTGGGTCGCCATGGTGTGCCTCCTCCACGATCGCCTGCGATCAACTTACCTCGCGCCGACGACGAAAGGCCCGCCGCGCGCCGGGTTGCGGCACGGGACGGGCCTTCCGGCATCCGGCTCAGCCGCCGGTCAGCATCTCCAGCAGGTCCTTCGCGGTGTCGCAGCGGTCGAAGAGCTGCCCCACGTGCTTGCGGGTGCCCCGCTCCGGCTCCATCATCGGCACCCGGACCAGCGACTCCCGGCCCACGTCGAAGATGACCGAGTCCCAGCTCGCGGCGACCACCTCGGAGGCGTACTGGGCGAGGCAGCGGCCACGGAAGTAGGCCCGGGTGTCCTCCGGCGGCTCGGTCATCGCCGAGCGGGTCTGCTCGTCGGTGAGCAGCGTCTTCATCGAGCCCCGCTGCACCAGCCGGTGGTAGAGGCCCTTCTCCGGCCGCACGTCCGAGTACTGCAGGTCGACCAGTTGGAGCTTGTGCGAGCCCCAGCCGAGCTTCTCCCGCTCCCGGTAGCCCTCCAGCAGCCGCAGCTTGGCCACCCAGTCGAGCTCGTCGGCGCAGAGGAAGGCGTCGCGGCCGAGCCGATCCAGCACGCTCTCCCAGCGGTCCAGCACGTCGACGGTCTGGGCGTCCGCGTCGGCGCCGTAACGGTCGTCCACGAAGGACCGGACCCGCTCCAGGTAGGCCCACTGCACGTCGAGCGCGGTCAGCCTGCGGCCGTCACGCAGCCGCATGAGGTGGGTGAGCGACGGGTCGTGGCTGACCGCGCGCAGCTCGCTGACCGGGTCGGCGATGCCCAGGTCGGCACCGAGCGCCTTCTCCTCGATCATGGTGAGGATCAGCGCCGTGGTGCCGACCTTCAGGTAGGTGGAGATCTCGGAGAGGTTGGCGTCGCCGATGATGACGTGCAGCCGGCGGTACTTGTCGGCGTCGGCGTGCGGCTCGTCCCGGGTGTTGATGATGGGCCGCTTGAGGGTGGTCTCCAGCCCGACCTCGACCTCGAAGAAGTCCGCCCGCTGGGAGATCTGGAAGCCGCTCTGGCCGCCGTCCTGACCGATGCCGACCCGCCCGGCGCCGCAGACGATCTGCCGGGTGACGAAGAACGGCGTCAGGTACGCCACGATGTCGGCGAACGGCGTCTGCCGCCGCATCAGGTAGTTCTCGTGGGAGCCGTAGCTGGCGCCCTTGTTGTCGGTGTTGTTCTTGTAGAGGTGGATCGGGTGGGTGCCCGGGATGGTGGCGGCCCGCTTGGACGCCTCGGCCATCACCCGCTCCCCGGCCTTGTCCCAGCGCACCACGTCGAGGGGGTTGGTCACCTCGGGCGTGGAGTATTCGGGGTGCGCGTGGTCGACGTAGAGGCGGGCGCCGTTGGTGAGTATGACGTTGGCCAGTCCGAGATCCTCGTCGGCGAGCGCCTCGGCCGGGTCGTAGGCCGCCCCGGAGTAGGTGAAGCCGCGGGCGTCGCGCAGCGGCGACTCCTCCTCGTAGTCCCAGCGGGCCCGGCCGCCCCGGTTGAGTTCCGGCCGCGCCCCGTAGGCGTTGACCACCTGGGAGGAGGTGACCATCGGGTTGGCCCCGGCCTGGCCGGGCACGGAGATGCCGTACTCGACCTCGGTGCCCATGATCCGTCTAACGCTCATCGACCTGCCCGCTCCGCTCGCCCGTCCCGGTCCCCCGTCCACGTCGAGAGTAGTCGCCGCTTCGACGGTAGGTGGCGCGCCGGGCCCCGGCGAGCGCCGTTCCCTGGTATGCGGTGTGGGCGGGGCGGGGGGCGCCCCCCCCCCCCCCCCCCGCGCCCGCCCGGGACAATTTCCCCTAAACCAGAACCCCCC
>NZ_JBEXGL010000011.1:78111-234029 GCF_040607315.1 Micromonospora sp. NPDC005305
CCCCTCCCCGTCCCTCCCTCGCCCCGGTTTCCTGGGTGGGGGGGGCCCCGGCCCCGGCCGCGCGCCGCCCGTGGTTCGGGGGGGGGGGCGCCGCGGGCCCCGCCGTCCCGCCCACGTCCGTCTTACGCCGGTCAGAAGAACCGGTACACGTCAGCCCCCGCGTCCTCGGTCTCCGACTCCGGCGGCGCGCTGATGGCGAGGGGCTCGCCGAAGCCGTGCAGCTTCACCTCGTTCTCGATCGTCCCGGCCGCCGTGTCGAAGGTGTACGTGAGCCGGGTGAGCCGCCCCTCGGCGTCGAGGGTGACCTCGAACGGCACCGACTTCTGCTTGACCAGCTTGAAGGCCTTCCGGAGGGACGCGCGCTGGGTCTCGTTGCGCGCCGCGGCGACGGCCTTCTCGGGGTCGGCGACGCCCCTGTACCGGCCGTCGCCGGTCCGCTCGACGGAGACCACCCCACCGAGGATGCCGGCCTGCGCCCGAAGGTCGAGGCCCTGGGCCAGCTGGCCCTCCGGCCGGAGGCGGTCCCGGTCGAGCTTCAACCACGGCTTGCCGTCCGACTCGTCCTGCTGGATGTAGATGGCGTCCTGGGTGACGACCATGGTGACCGGCTCGGGCATCTTCATGTGCAGCGTCATCCGGCCGCTGTCGGGTTCGACGGCCGAGGTCATGGTGATGGTCTGGTCGGCTACGGTGACGAGGACGTCCAGCGTGACCGTCTCCCGCAGGCTCCGGTCCAGACCCTGCCGGACAGCGGCAACCGGATCGGCGACGACGGGGGCGGCGGTGGAGGCCGACGCCGAGGCGGCCGGAGCGGGGCCGGCGGCGTCGGCGGTGCCGCAGGCGGTCAGCAGGGCGGTGAGGCCGACGGCCAGGGCCGGGACGAGTGATCTTCGCACGCGAGGGACCTTAGCGGGTGCGCCCCGCCTTCGTGGCCCACGGGAACGACGGCCGGGGCGGCGCCTGTGTGGCGCCGCCCCGGCCGGTCGATCTCAGAGGTACTGGCCGGTGTTGCTGGCGGTCTCGATGGACCGACCGGCCTCGGCGCCCTTGCCGCCGGAGACGAGCGTGCGGATGTAGACGATCCGCTCGCCCTTCTTGCCGGAGATGCGCGCCCAGTCGTCGGGGTTGGTGGTGTTGGGCAGGTCCTCGTTCTCGCGGAACTCGTCGACGCAGGCGTCGAGGAGGTGCTGGAGCCGCAGGCCCTTGCGCCCGGAAGTGAGGAACTCCTTGATGGCCATCTTCTTGCCCCGGTCGACGATGTTCTGGATCATCGCGCCCGAGTTGAAGTCCTTGAAGTAGAGGACTTCCTTGTCGCCGTTGGCGTAGGTGACCTCGAGGAAGCGGTTCTCCTCGGTCTCCGAGTACATCCGCAGCACGACCGCGTCGATCATTGCCGCCACGGTGGCCTGCGGGTCGCCGCCGTGCTCGGCCAGGTCGTCGGCGTGCAGCGGCAGCCCGGAGAGGATGTACTTGGAGAAGATGTCCTTGGCCGCCTCGGCGTCCGGCCGCTCAATCTTGATCTTCACGTCGAGCCGGCCGGGGCGCAGGATCGCCGGGTCGATCATGTCTTCCCGGTTGGACGCGCCGATGACGATGACGTTCTCCAGGCCCTCCACACCGTCGATCTCGCTGAGCAGCTGCGGAACGATGGTGTTCTCCACATCCGAGGAGACACCGGAGCCGCGGGTGCGGAAGACCGAGTCCATCTCGTCGAAGAACACGATCACCGGCGTGCCCTCGCCGGCCTTCTCCCGCGCCCGCTGGAAGATCAGCCGGATGTGCCGCTCGGTCTCGCCGACGTACTTGTTGAGCAGCTCGGGGCCCTTGATGTTGAGGAAGAAGCTGGTGTGCTTCTCCTCGCCCCGCCGCTCGGCGATCTTCTTGGCCAGCGAGTTGGCCACCGCCTTGGCGATCAGCGTCTTGCCGCAGCCGGGCGGCCCGTAGAGCAGGATGCCCTTCGGCGGCCGGAGCTGGTGCTCGCGGAACAGGTCGGCGTGCAGGAACGGCAGCTCGACCGCGTCGCGGATCTGCTCGATCTGCGAGTGGAGGCCACCGATGTCGGTGTAGCCGACGTCGGGCACCTCCTCCAGGACAAGCTCCTCGACCTCGCTCTTCGGGATCCGCTCGTACGCGTACGCCGAGCGGGGCTCGATCATGAGCGAGTCGCCGGCCCGGATCGGCGAACCGATCAGGGTCTCGGCGAGGTGCACGATCCGCTCCTCGTCGGAGTGCGAGACCACCAGCGCCCGGTCGCCCGGCGCGCCGTCGGGACCCGCGAGGATCTCCTTGAGCATCACGACCTCGCCGACCCGCTCGTAGCCGAACGCGTCGACGATGTTGAGCGCGTCGTTGAGCAGGACCTCCTGGCCCCGCCGCAGCTCGTCGACCTCGAGCGAGGGCGAGACGGCCACCCGGAGCTTGCGCCCGCCGGTGAAGACGTCCACCGTGCCGTCGTCGTGCTTGGCCAGGAAGACGCCGTAGCCGCTCGGCGGCTGGGCGAGGCGGTCGATCTCCTCCTTGAGCGTCACGATCTGCGCGCGAGCCTCCTTGAGGGTGCTCACGAGCCGTTCGTTGTTCTCGGTCAGCCGCGCCAACTGCGCCTGGGTGGCCGCCAGCCGCTCCTCGAGCTGCCGGACGTGTCGGGGGCTTTCGGTCAACTTGCGCCGCACCAGGGCGAGTTCCTCTTGAAGGAACGCAACCTGCGTGGAGAGATCGTGGGCCTCCTTCTCCCACCGTGCGGCGCGCGAGTCCGCGTCGTCGCTGCGTGCCACGTCCCACCTCCCCGGGGGGCTTGAACGTTCTGACCTAACACTAGCCGCTATGAGCCCGATTCGGTCCTCCGCAACGCGCTCGTCACCGAAGCTTGATCGCCAAGGGCTGGTCGTCGGGCGGGTACGGGCGTTCGGGTACCGTCGGAGCGTGGGACGGGAGAACATGGGGGGTGCTTCGTGACCGACGTCGCGACGGACCAGCTGCAGGTCTGGGTCGATCAGGACCTGTGCACGGGTGACGGCCTGTGCGTGCAGTACGCGCCGGAGGTCTTCGAGTTCGACGTCGACGGCCTCGCGTACGTCAAGGGGTCGGACGGCGAGCTGCGCCAGGCTCCGGGCGCCCGGGTGGACGTGCCGGAGCACCTGCGCCTCGAGGTGATCGACTCGGCGAAGGAGTGCCCGGGCGAGTGCATCCACGTGGTGCGCGCCCGCGACGGCGCCGAGGTGGCCGGCCCGGAGGCCGACGACTGAGCCGACGGACACGACGGGCCGGGAACCGGGAGGTTTCCGGCCCGCGGTGTCTGTCAGAGCACGGGGCGGCCGACGACCGAGGCGACCAGCCGGGCGAACTCCTCCAGCCGGGCGATCTGCCCGGCGCCGCCGTCGTCGAGGGTCTTGCCGAAGCGCAGCGCGTCGTGGCGGGGCGCGCCGGCCATCTCGTCGCTGGGCGGCGCCTCGTCCAGCGAGCTGAGCAGCAGGTAGACGTCGATGCTGTCGACCCGGACCTCGCCGTTGTCGGCGCGGGTGAGCCGCCGGCGGCAGCCGACCTCGGTGACCGTGGAGACCGGCACCACCCGCAGCGAGGAGGTCATCGAGCCGGCCGGCCCCTCCCCCGGCGGGACGTCCTCGCCGTGCCAGAGCACGAGCCGGCTGCCGTCGCAGACGACGACCTCCTGCCACACGCCGTTGACCTCGTTGACGAAGCGTTCCAGGGTGAAGCCGAGCACGGAGGCGCCGCGCAGCACCCCGCCGAGGGCGTCCAGGGCGATGTCGGGGTCGCGCAGGTAGGCCCGGGCGGCCGACTCCAGGTCGGTGTAGGGCGACCAGTCGGGAAAGACGGCGGGCAGGTCCCCGTTGCCGTAGCCCGGGTTGCTCATGCCACCGCCTCCCGGCCCGTACGCCGCCGCCGGTCCGGACCGCCGGGGCGAACGCGGCGCCCGCCGCGTGCCCCGATCCGCTCGCTCATGCCACCGTCTCCACCCGCTCGGTGTGGTCCCCGCCGGAACCCATGATCCGCCCGCTCCCACCCGTCCGCGCGGCGGGGTCACGCCCGGTCCGGCTCCTCGCCCTCGGCGGCTGCCCGGCGGGCCGCCTCGGCGGCGCGCAGCGCGTCGCGGCGCTGGGCGTACGCCTCGGCGCCCTTGCTGGGCTTACGGCGGCGCGGCGGGGCGGTGACCCCGGGGGCGAGCTTGCGCGCGGAGACCAGGAAGGCGGTGTGCGCGATCATGCGGTGGTCGGGCCGGACCGCGAGCCCCTCGGCGTGCCAGTCCCGGACCAGGGACTCCCAGGCGCGGGGCTCGGTCCAGCCGCCCCGCTCGCGCAGCGCCTCGACCAGCTCGGAGAGCTGCGGCGTGGTGGCCACGTAGCCGATCAGCACGCCGCCGGGAACGAGGGCCCGCTCGACCATGTCGAGCATCTCCCAGGGGGTGAGCATGTCCAGGATGATGCGGTCGAAGCCGGTCTCGGTGCACTCGGCGACGTCGCCGACGTGCAGCCGCCACGCGGGGTGCGGGCCGTTGAAGAACGCCTCGACGTTGCGCCGGGCGATCTGGGCGAAGTCGTCGCGCACCTCGAACGAGTGCAGCTCACCGTCCGTGCCGACGGCCCGCAGCAGCGAGCAGGACAGCGCGCCGGAGCCGGCGCCGGCCTCCAGGACCTTCGCGCCGGGGAAGATGTCGCCCATGGCGACGATCTGCGCCGAGTCCTTCGGGTAGATCACCTGGGCGCCGCGCGGCATGGACAGCACGTAGTCGGACAGCAGCGGCCGCAGGGCCAGGAACGCGGTGCCGCCGCCGGCGGTGGTGACCACGCTGCCGTCGGGGAGGCCGATCAGCGTGTCGTGGCTGAGGATCCCCCGGTGCGTGTGGAACTCCTTGCCGGGCTCCAGCGTCACGGTGTGCATCCGGCCCTTCGGGTCGGTCAGCTGGACCCGGTCGCCGGGACGGAACGGCCCCCGGTGGACCGGGGGCAGCGCCGGGACGGTGGAGGTTTCTGCGGTCACGTGTTCGTCTTCCGTTTGGGTTCGAGGAGCTGGGCGAGATCCGCGATGTGCAGGACGCCGACCACATCTTCGCCTGCCGTCACGACGTACTGTGCGCCCGGGTGGGTCCGCACGGTCTCCAGCACCCGCTCGCCGTCCGCGTCGACCGGCAGCGCAGGCACGCGGCCCAGGTCGCGGGCCACCGCGTCCACCGCGAGCCACGGGCGCCGTTCCGCGGGTACGGCGGCGACGCGGGCCGGGTCGACCAGGGCGACCGGGCGGCCGGCGGAGTCGACCACGGCCAGCGCGGCGTCGGGCGTGGCACCCTCCGCGCGGCGGCGCTGCGCCTCGGCGAGCGGGGTGCCGGTGGGCACCGGCAGCAGCGGGCGGGCCAGCCGGGCCAGGTCGACCAGCGGCAGGCGGCGGCCGATCCGGGCCATCCGGATGGACTGGCCGGCGCCCCGCCAGAGGGTCACGGCCACCAGCAGCATGAGCGGCAGGGCGAGCGGGGCGAGCGCCCGGCGCAGGGTGAGCAGCACGACCAGGGCCACGGTGGCGACCGCCACGGCCCGGCCGACCCAGCCGGCCACCTCGGTGCCCCGGTGCCGGTCCCGGGTGACCGCCCAGACCGCGGCGCGCAGCGCCCGACCGCCGTCCAGGGGCAGCCCGGGCAGGCTGTTGAACACGGCGACCACGACGTTGCTGACCGCGAGCTGGAAGGCGAGCTGGTGGGCGAGGGTGCCGGCGGGCAGGGCCAGAGTGGCGGCGACCGCGCCGGCGCCGAGCACCGCCGAGACGGCCGGCCCGGCCAGGGAGACCAGCAGGTCGACCTTGGGGCTGGGGGCGTCCCGGTCCATCTCGGTGTAGCCGCCGAGCAGCTCCAGGGTGATCCCCCGCACACCGATGCCGTAGCGCCGGGCGGTCAGCGCGTGCCCCAGTTCGTGCAGCAGCACCGAGCCGAGCAGCGAGACCACGAAGCCGAGGCCGACCAGGTAGCCACCGAGGTGGCCGAGGTCGAGCTGGCGGCGGGCCAGCGCGGCGTAGAGCACGGTGACGACCACGGTGAGCAGCAGCATCGAGGCGTCGGCGCGCAGCGGCACCCCGAACACCCGGCCGAGGGTCAGACCGGGCCGGCGTGACGGTCGGGTCCGCTGCTCCACCGGGTTGATGCTACGTGAGCGCGAGGAGTGAGCCGGTTCTGCGAGCCCCGCAGTCGCGAACGAAGGACGGCACCGCGGGGCCGATCATGCCCCGGTACGCCGACGGCCGCCCTGTCACACCGGTGCCCTAACCTTCCGGGCATGACGGCGGAACCGGTGATCGACACGCAGCCCGACCCGACGGCCACGGCGCCCACGGTGCGGGCGTCGCTGTCGCCGTCGCGGGCGGCCGACTTCAAGACCTGCCCGCTGCTCTACCGGTTCCGCAGCATCGACCGGCTGCCCGAGCGACCCACCGTGGAGCAGGTCCGGGGCACGCTGGTGCACGCCGTGCTGGAGCGGCTGTTCGACCTGCCGGCGGGCGCCCGCACCCCGGAGTCGGCCGGCGACCTGGTCGCCCCGCAGTGGGACCGGCTGGTCACCGAGCAGCCGGAGCTGGCGACGCTGTTCGCCGAGGGCGACACGGCCGCCGTGGAGGGGTTCCTCCGCTCGGCGGCGGCCCTGCTGGAGGGCTACTTCGCGGTGGAGGACCCGCGCCGGCTGGAGCCGGCCGAGCGGGAGGCGCTGATCTCCGCGGTGGTCGACGACGAGCTGCTCATCCGGGGCTACCTCGACCGGCTCGACGTGGCGCCCGACGGCGCCCTGCGGGTGGTCGACTACAAGACCGGCGGCGCCCCGCGCGAGGCGTTCGAGGCGCGGGCGCTGTTCCAGCTCAAGTTCTACGCGCTGGTGCTGTGGCGGACCCGGGGGGTGGTGCCGCGGGTGCTGCGGCTGCTCTACCTCAAGGACGCCGAGGTGTGCGACTACTCCCCCGACGCCGAGGAGCTGCTGCGCTTCGAGCGCACGGTGGTGGCGCTCTGGCGGGCCATCGAGCAGGCCACCGCCCGGCAGGATTTCCGGCCCCGGCCGAGCCGGCTCTGCGACTGGTGCAGCCACCAGGCGCTGTGCCCCAGCTTCGGCGGCACGCCGCCGCCGTTCCCGGTGGCCGGGCCGGCCGACCCGCTCACCGACGCCCGCTCCCGGCCGGCCGCGCCCGGCGCGGACGAGTGAGGCTCCTCCTCACGGAGGAGGCGGGGTTCGGCATCGGCGACGACCGGCCGGCGCCGGGCGGCGGCTAGCGTCGACGCATGACGAACCGGCTGCGCGCGTGGGCGCGGGACCGGCCGCTGGCCGCGGACGCCGCCACGGCCGTCGCGCTGGCGCTCGTGGACGCGGCGTTCCTGCTGCTGACCCCGCGGGAGCTGCGACCCGAGCAGCTCTGGGCGGCGCTGGGCTGGAGCGTGCTCTGCGCCGCTCCGGTGGCGATCCGCCGGGTCGCCCCGTGGCCCGCCGTGGGCGCGGCGGTGGCCACGCTGGCCGTGCCGGTGCTGTTCAGCCTGGCGCCCACCACCCAGGGGCTGGCCTTCGTCGTTCTCACCTACACGATGGCGGCGCACCGGCCGCTGCGCGCGGCCTCCCTGGCCGCGCTGCTGCTCTGGGTGCCGGTGGTGCTGGCGAACGTGGTCGCGCCGCTGGACGGGGTGCTCGACATGGGCCCCGGCGTGCTGGTGCTCGACAACCTGCTCACCGCGTCGGTGGCGTTCGCGGTGGGCCGGGCGGTGCATGCGCGCCGGCAGTCCACCCGGATGCTGCGGGAGCGGGCCCGGATCGCCGAGGCCACCCAGCGGTCGTTGGCCGAGCAGGCGGTCGCCGACGAGCGGCGCCGGATCGCCCGGGAGTTGCACGACGTGGTGGCGCACCACGTCAGCGTGATGGGCGTGCTGGCCACCGGGGCACGCCGGGTGCTGCGCCGGGACCCGGACGCGGCGGACGAGGCGATGGCCACGGTCGAGGAGACCGGGCGGGCCACGCTGCGGGAGCTGCGCCGGCTCCTGGACGTGCTGCGCACCGACGCCGAACCGGCCGCCGAGCTGACCCCGCAGCCGGGCCTGACCGGCATCGAGGCCCTCGTCGAGCAGGTCCGCGACGCCGGGCTGCCGGTCACGCTGCGGGTCGACGGCACGCCCGGGCCGATGGAGGACGGGGTGGCGCTGACCGTCTACCGGATCGTGCAGGAGGCGCTGACCAACGCGCTCAAGCACGCCGGCCGGGCCACCGCGCTGGTCCGGCTCACCGTCACCCCGGGCTTCCTGGCGGTGGAGGTCACCGACACCGGGCGCGGCCCGGCGCCGGTGGCCGATCGGATCGGACACGGTCTGGTCGGCATGCGGGAGCGCGTCGCCCTCTACGGTGGGGTCCTGCGGACCGGCCCGCGGCCCGGCGGCGGCTTCCGGGTGTACGCGCGGATTCCGCTGGAGCCGGCCGGGGCGGTCCCGGCGTGACCGGCGCCCGGCCGAACGAGGGAGACCGTTGACCTTCATCCCACGCCTAGAGGCGGGGGATTCCCTGGGTCGCCCCAGGGGTTTCCTGCTTCACCGGCGACTGCCTCGTCCGGACGTTCGTCCGTTGAGGTCTTACACCGCCTCCACAGGCAGAGACCGAAAGCCCTTCGGCCTTGATGTTGACGGCCGCGTTGACGTCGCGGTCGTGGGTGGTACCACAGCGGCATGTCCAGTTCCGTACGGCCAGCGGCATCTTCTTGGCGACCGCGCCGCAGGCGGAGCACAACTTGGACGACGGGAACCAGCGATCAATCGTGATCAGGGTGCGGCCGTGCCAGTCGGCCTTGTACTCCAGCATGGTGCGGAACTGCCGCCAGGCCGCGTCGCTGATGGCGCGGGCCAGGCGGTGGTTGCGGAGCATGTTTCGCACAGTCAGGTCCTCGATCACGATCGTTTGGTTCTCACGAACGAGCCGAGTTGTCAGCTTGTGCAGGTGGTCCCGTCTGCGGTCGGTGATTCGGGCGTGGACGCGGGCGACCTTGACCCGGGCCTTGGCCCGGTTCGCGGAGCCCTTCTCCTTCTTGGCCAGGTTGCGCTGGGCGCGGGCGAGAGCGACCCGGTCGCGGCGTTCGTGCTTGGGGTTGGTGATCTTCTCCCCGGTGGAAACGGTGAGCAGGCTGTCCAGGCCGGCGTCGACGCCGATAGCGGCGTTGACGGCCGGGGCGGGGTGGATCACGTCGTCGCAGAGCAAGGACACGAACCAGCGTCCGGCCGCGTCCTGCGAGACGTTCACCGTGGACGGCGCCGCGCCGTCGGGCAGCGGCCGCGACCACACGATGTGCAGGGGTGCGGTCATCTTCGCCAGGGTCAGCCGACCATCGCGCCAGCGGAACGCGCTGGTGGTGTACTCCGCCGAGCGGCGGGACCTCTTCTTGCTCTTGAACGTCGGGTACTTCGACCGTTTGGCGAAGAAGTTGGTGAACGCGCCTTGCAGATGCCGCAGCGCCTGCTGCAACGGCACGGAGGAGACGTCGTTGAGGAACGCCAGTTCCTCAGTCTTCTTCCAACCGGTGAGCAGCGCGGACGTGGCGTTGTAGTTGACCCGCTCCTGACGCAGCGTCCACGCCTCGGTGCGAGCCTGCAACGCCATGTTGTAGACCAGCCGGACGCACCCGAACGTCCGGGCAAGCTCGCCGGCCTGCTCCGGGGTCGGGTAGAAGCGGTACTTGAACGCCCGCTTCACCGTCTTCACGGCCACGCCTCACAACCTAGCCGATCATCTTGTGAGCACCGGGGCGACGTGCCGGCCGGCCGTGGCCCCCGTTTCCTCCCCACGGCTAAAGCCCGGGGTCTCCATGGAGGAGTTCGATGACCCACAGCGCCGCTCCCCGACCGGTGCGGATCCTGCTCGCCGACGACCAGCCGCTGCTGCGTACCGGCTTCCGGATGGTGCTGGGCACCGAGGACGACCTGGACATCGTGGCCGAGGCCGGCGACGGGGTGGAGGCGGTGGAGCTGTCCCGGCGGCTGCTGCCGGACGTGGTGCTCATGGACATCCGGATGCCGCGGATGGACGGGGTGGCGGCCACCCGGGCGATCGTGGACGCCCGCCTGCCCGTGCGGGTGCTCATCCTCACCACCTTCGACCTGGACGAGTACGTGGTGGGCGCGCTGCGCGCCGGGGCGAGCGGCTTCCTGGCCAAGGACGTGCCGGCCGAGGACCTGGTGACCGCGATCCGGACGGTGGCGGCCGGGGAGGCGGTGGTGGCGCCGCGGATCCTGCGCCGGCTGCTGGACCGCTTCGCCGACGTGCTGCCCGACCCGGCGGCCACCCCGCCGAAGGCGTTGAACGCGCTGACCGAGCGGGAGCGGGAGGTGCTCGTGCAGGTGGCGCGCGGGTTGTCCAACGCCGAGATCGCCCGGGAGCTGTCGGTGAGCGAGACCACCGTGAAGACCCATGTCGGGCACGTGCTGACCAAGCTGGGGCTGCGCGACCGGGTGCAGGCGGTGGTGCTGGCGTACGAGACGGGCCTGGTCCGTCCCGGCGGGTGAGGTGGCACCGGTCACCTACCGTGACCATCGGCGGCGCGGCGGGGTTGACCATGACGCGACGTGAGGTCCTAGCGTCGGCGGCGCCGGCCGGTCAGGGATGACCCTGAGCCGGCGTCGGGGGTTGCCCCAACGGAAATCCCGGCGAGGTTCCGCCCGGGGGTGGACGGATCCGGGCCCGGCGGCACCGAGGATGGAACTGCCGCACCGACCAGCGGGGGCGGTGCGGATCAGCAGGCTGACGGAAGAGGTAGATGATCGTGACCGCGACGGTAGGGCAGCAGGCGCAGGCCGCGGCCCGCGCCAGCGACGTGTGGAAGGTGTACGGCAGCGGCGAGGCGCAGGTGATCGCGCTGCGGGGGGTGAGCGCCGAGTTCGAGCGGGGCCGGTTCACCGCGATCATGGGCCCGTCCGGCTCGGGCAAGTCGACGCTGATGCACTGCCTGGCGGGCCTGGACTCGGTGACCCGGGGCACCGTCATGATCGGTGACACCACGGTGACCGGGCTGGGCGACGCCGGCCTCACGAAGCTGCGCCGCGACAAGGTGGGCTTCATCTTCCAGCAGTTCAACCTGCTGCCCACGCTCACCGCCCAGGAGAACATCCTGCTGCCGCTGTCGATCGCCGGCCGCAAGCCCGACCCGGCCTGGTACGACACGGTGATCGACACGGTCGGCCTGCGGGAGCGGCTCGGGCACCGCCCGGCGCAGCTCTCCGGCGGCCAGCAGCAGCGGGTGGCGTGCGCCCGGGCTTTGGTGGCCCGCCCCGAGGTGATCTTCGCGGACGAGCCGACCGGCAACCTGGACTCCCGCTCCGGCGCCGAGGTGCTCAACTTCCTGCGCAACTCCGTGCGGGAGCACGGCCAGACCATCGTCATGGTCACCCACGACCCGACCGCCGCCGCGTACGCCGACCGGGTGGTCTTCCTGGCCGACGGTGAGATCGTCTCCGAGCTGATCGAGCCGACCGCGGACACGGTGCTGGACACCATGAAGAAGCTCGACGCGCCGGCCGAGGTGGGCAACTGATGTTCCGGGCCACTCTGAAGAGCCTGCTGGCGCGCAAGCTGCGCCTGCTGTTGTCGGGCCTGGCGGTGGTGCTGGGTGTCATGTTCGTCTCCGGGGCGTTCGTGCTCACCGACACCCTCGGCCGCTCCTTCGACGCGGTCTTCTCCGACGCGTTCTCCGACGTCGACGTCAACGTGGCCGGCAAGCCGAAGGTCGCGCTGTCGGAGGTCGAGGGTGAGCAGGTCGCCGCCCCGGTGCCCGCGTCGGTCGTCGACCGGGTCAAGGCGGTGCCGGGTGTGGCCGACGTCCAGGGCGTGGTCAACGCCGACGGGGCCCGGCTGATCGGCAGCAACGGCAAGGTGGTCACCTCGTTCGGCCCGCCGCAGCTCGGCGAGAACTGGCTGGGCGAGAGCGACCTCGTGAAGCTGCGGGAGGGGCGCGCGCCGCAGGCCGACGACGAGATCGTGGTCAACGTGGCGCTCGCCGAGGCGGCCAAGGTCAAGGTCGGCGACCGGGTCGGCGTGCTGACCCTGGCGCCGAAGAAGGAGTTCACCCTGGTCGGTGTCTTCGGCTACAGCGGCGGCCGGGACTCGGTCGGCGGGGTCAACGAGGTGGCGTTCACCACCCCGGTCGCCCAGCAGCTGATGCTCGGCAAGCCGGGCGTGTTCTCCAACGTGACGGCGCAGGCCACCGGCGGCACCACACCCGAGGCGCTGCGCGACCAGGTGGCCCGTTCGCTGGGCGCGGACTACGAGGTGAAGACCGGCAAGCAGCTCGCGGACGACGCGTCCGCCGGGCTGAAGGAGGGCCTGTCCTTCTTCAACAAGATCCTCCTCGGCTTCGCCGCGGTGGCGCTGCTGGTCGGCACCTTCCTGATCCTCAACACCTTCTCGATCATCGTGGCCCAGCGCACCCGCGAGCTGGCGCTCATGCGGGCCATCGGCGCGAGCGGCCGGCAGGTCATCGGCTCGGTGGTGCTGGAGGCCGTGGCGGTCGGCCTGATCGCCTCGGTGCTCGGGCTCGCGGCCGGCATCGGGGTCGGCGCGCTGCTGGCGTACCTGTTCGGCAAGCTCGCCGGCGGGCTCACCCTGGCCGGCCTGGGCGTGCCGCCCGCGGCGGTCATCGGCGCCTTCGCCGTGGGCACGGTGATCACCGTGGTGGCGGCCCTGCTGCCGGCCCTGCGCGCCTCGCGCATCCCGCCGATCGCCGCCATGCAGGACGTCGCCACGCCGGACCGGCCGCTGACCAAGGTGACCGTCGGCGGGTCCGTGGTCACCGCGATCGGCGCGGGCCTGCTGTTCCTCGGGCTCGGCGGCCACGCCGGCGACAACACCCTCGCCACCATCCTGGGCGGCGTGCTGTTCGCGTTCATCGGCGTGGCGCTGCTGACCCCGCTGATCAGCCGGCCGGTCGTCGCCCTGCTGGGCACGATCTTCGCCTGGTCGGTGCCGGGCAAGCTGGGCCGGCTCAACTCCGGCCGCAACCCGCGCCGCACGGCGATCACGGCCGCCGCGCTGATGGTGGGCATCGCGCTGGTGACCGGGGTGACGGTGATCCTCGACTCGGCCAAGGGCAGCATCAGCGCCCTGGCGGAGGACACCATCAAGGCCGAGCTGGTGATCTCCGGCGCCCAGGCCGGCCCCCGCCCGCCCAGCTTCGACCCGGCGGTGCTGGAGAAGGCCGCCGCCATCCCCGGGGTGCGGCTGGTCGACGGCGAGTACGGCGACATGGCGACGCTGAACGGTGAGCGGACCTGGGTGGCCGCGTCCAGCGACGTGGCCGCGCTGGAAAAGATCTTCGGGGCGAAGGCGACCGCCGGTGACATCAGCCGGCTGAACCCGGACCAGATGCTGCTCAGCTCGGACACCGCGAAGTCCCGCAACCTGGCGGTCGGCTCGACGGTGAACGTCCAGCTGTCCCGGGGCGAGGCCCGCACCTACACGGTCAGCGGCATCTACGAGAGCTCGCAGCTGACCAACCCGGTGGTGCTGCCGCCGCAGGCGGCCACCGACTTCGCCATCCCGCAGCCCATCCAGGGCTTCGTGCAGCTCGCCCCGGGCACCTCGGTCGCCGCGGTGCAGCCGCAGGTCGAGCGGCTGCTGGCCGACAGCCCCGAGGTGTCGGTGGCGGACCGGGCCGCGTTCATCAAGCAGCAGACCAGCCAGCTGGACACGCCGCTGCGGATGATCCAGATCCTGCTGGCGCTGGCCATCGTGATCGCGGTGCTGGGCATCATCAACACCCTCGCCCTGTCGGTGCTGGAGCGCACCCGGGAGCTGGGCCTGTTGCGGGCGATCGGCCTGCGCCGGGCGCAGACCATGCGGATGATCACCGTGGAGGCGGTGGTGATCTCGATCTTCGGCGCGCTGCTCGGCGTCGTGGTCGGCACGGGCCTCGGCGCGGCCGTGGTCCGGGCGCTCAAGGACGAGGGCATCACCGACCTGGTCCTGCCCTGGGGCCAGATGGTGACCTTCCTGGTCCTGGCGGCGATCATCGGTGTGGTGGCCGCGGTGCTGCCCGCGATCCGCGCCGCGCGGATCAACGTGCTGGGCGCCATCGCCCACGACTGACCCGGGCACGACGTGAAAGGGGCCCCGCCGCCGGCGGGGCCCCTTTCACGCGTACCGGTCAGGCGGGGCGTTCGCCGAGCAGGGCCGAGAGCAACTCCAGGTCCGCCGCGGTCAGGCTCGCCAACTGGTGTACGCCGTCGGCCGGCGGCAGCGGCACCTCGGCGGGTACGGCCAGCACGGCGGCCCCGGCCGCGAGGGCGCTGGCCACTCCGGTCGGCGAGTCCTCGATCGCCACGCACCGCTCGATCGGCACACCGAGCAGCCGCGCCGCGGTCAGGTACGGCTCCGGGTGCGGCTTCGCCGCCTCGACCTCGTCGCCGCAGACCACCGCGTCGAAGCTGTCCCGGCCCAGGGTGTCGAGGGCGACCTCGACCAGCGGCCGGGTGCTGGAGGTGACCAGGGCGGTGGGGATGCCCGCGGCGCGGACCGCGCGCAGCAGGGCCAGCGCCCCGGGCCGCCAGCGCAGCCCGTCGCGGAACAGCTCCAGGATCCGGGCGTTGATCCAGTCGGCGCTGGCCTGCGGGTCCCGCTCCGGCTGGCCGAGGTCGTCGTGCACGGTGCGCATCGAGACGGCCATGCTGGTGCCGATGATCGCCCGGCGCGCGTCCTCGGAGAGGGTCCCCCCGTAGATTGCGGCGAGCTCCTGCAACGCGACGTCCCAGAGCTTCTCGCTGTCGACCAGGGTGCCGTCCATGTCGAAGAGCACGGCGGCGGGATGTGTGCTGCTCAGCGGGGGCCTCCTCGGGTGCGGGTACCCGCCGATCCTCTCAGCCGCGCCCCGCCGGCCGGTCACCGTCCCCGGCGGGGGTGACCTGCGGCATCAGCCCAGGCCGCAGGCGTCCAGGGAATTCTCGTAGCCGCGGAAGAACGAGTCGCTGCGCTGCTCGGCGGTGCCGTGCGAGCCCTCGGCGAACCAGGGCTGGTCCGGGTCGTCGCCGACCGCCAGCAGCCCCTCCCGGAACTCGTCCAGGTCACCCTCGGCCAGGGTCAGCGTCCCCGAGCGCACGTTGTCGCCGATGTACGCCCCGGCCATGCAGTCGGCCTGCAGCTCCTGCTGGATGGTGAAGTTGTAGCGGATGCCGAGGCGGACCTGGACGCCGTGGGCGTACTCGTGGCCGAGCAGGTAGAACAGGAAGGCGTCGCCGACCTGCCGGAACGCCCCCACCGACCAGTTCACGTCGTAGGCGATGAAGTCGCCGGCCGAGCAGTAGACCGCGTTGTTGCGGGGCAGGCCCTGGCCGCCGCAGGACACCTCGCCGGACCGCGTGTACGGCACGACCCGCCGGATCGGCGCGAACTGCTTGCCGGAGGCCCGGAACTGCGCCGCCCAGTAGCGCTGGGCGATGCCGACCGCGTCGGAGAAGTCCTGCTTGAACTCCGCGACGCTGGTGGTGCCTTCGGCCCGGGTGGCGTCGGCTCCGGGGGAGGCCGGCTGGCCGCTCTGCCGCGGGCGGGGCTGCTCCGGCTCGCCCTGGTCCAGCCCGCCGCCCATGCAGCCGGCCGCCACGACCACGGCGACCAGCAGCCCGGCGAGCGGCCCCGGCCGCCGACGTCCCGCGTTCTCCCCCACCGTTGCCTCCCGGCTGATTCGCTGTGCCAGCGCAGTACCCCGACCGTGCGTCGTTGATGCCCACCGGGGATCACGTGTGCGTGCCGGCCTTCGTTCAGTCGGGAGCGGTGAACGGTAGCCACGGGCCCAGCAACCGCTGCGTGCCGGTGCCGCGCCGCACGGCGTCAGCCGGTGAAGCCGTGGCCGCCGTTGTTCCAGCCGTCGTGCTGCACGTGCTCCCGCTCGGCCGCCCGCCGGTGCTGCTCCGCCCTGGCCGCCCGGACCGCCTCCGGATCCTCCTCAAAGGCCCGCCGCTGCCGGTCCCGCCAGGAGACGAACACCACCACCACGGCCACGACCGCGGCCACCACCGCCAGCGTCACGAGCACTGTTGTCATGCGGCCACTGTAGGGCCGCCCCGCACCCCCGGTCACCGCTACGCTGCGGCGATGATCGACACCGAGTTCGACGCACACGAACGGTCCCGGTGGGCGGGCCGCGCCGAGGCGTACGCGCGCAGCTTCGGCCGGCTCTGCGCGTACCCGGCGCAGGCGCTGCTGGACGCGGCGGGCGTGCGGGCCGGACGGCGGGTGATCGACGTGGGCACCGGACCGGGCACCGTCGCGGCGGCCGCCCTGGCCCGCGGCGCCGAGGTGGTGGCGGTCGACGCGGAGCCCGGCATGCTCGACGCGGCCCGGCGGGCCGCGCCCGGCGCCGAGGTGCACGCCGCGGCGTTGCCGCGCCTGCCGTTCCCGACCGGCACCTTCGACGCGGCGGTGGCGAACTTCGTGCTCAACCACGTCGGCGATCCGGCCGTCGGCGTGGCCGAGCTGCGCCGGGTGGTGCGCCCCGGCGGCCGGGCCGCGGTGACCGTCTGGCCGTCCCCGCAGCCGCCGCTGCAACGGCTCTGGGGCGAAGCCCTCGCCGCGGCCGGCGTCGCGACACCGCCCGACCTGCCCCGGGTCGCGCCCGAGCGGGACTTCCCCCGCACCGAGGCGGGCCTCGCCGGGCTGCTGGCCGCAGCCGGGCTGGCCGAGGTCCGCTGCATGACACTGACCTGGGCGCACCGCACCGACCCGGAGGACTGGTGGGCGGGCCCGGCCGCCGGCATCAGCACCATCGGCTTCGTCCTGGAACGGCAGCCGCCGGCCGCGCGCGAGCGCGTCCGCCGGGAGTACGACCGGCTCGCCGCTCCCCACCGGCAGGCCGACGGCAGCCTGGCGCTGCCCACCGCCGCGCTGCTCGCCTCCGGCCGGGTCGACTGATCCGCCCTAGGTTGGTCTCCGGGGTGCCTGGCGGCGGCCCGCCGGTCGATGAACCTGGTCCAGCAGCGCTACGTGCACGCGCGTACGGCCCGGTTGAACGGCTGATCGGGGGCCCGGGCCGGTCCGTCCATTGTCGGGACGCCGCCCCTCAGGGGGTCGCCGACGCGCGGATCCGGGCGCCCGGCCCGGGGGCGCCTGCGGTGGGGCGGGGCCTCAGTCCAGGCCGCGCATGATGTGCGGTTCGCCGTCGTCGTCGCCGAAGCAACGGTGCAGCGTCTGCGCCCGGGCCCACAGGTCCAGGCTGCTCGGCGGCCCGACCTGCGGTGGACCCGCCGGCGCGCTCAGCACCGGGGCCGGGTCCGGCGGAACCTTCGAAGCGATGTCGTCGGTCATCTCCGCCCCTTTCGTCGTACCCCCATGCTCGTCCTCGGACGTCACAGCCGCATCTCTCGGGCTGCGCCGCCGTGGACGGCGACCGCGGCACGCGCTGCGGGCCGGGGGCGCTTACCCGCCCGGGCCGGGCCGGTAACCCGTACTCCGGTCACCGTAGCGGGCCGGGCCCGGTCGCACAGCGGGTTTCCCGGTCAGCCCTGGGCGTCGAGGAGCCGGTCGAGGATCGACGCGGTGCTGATGAGGGACAGATGGCTGAACGCCTGCGGGAAGTCGCCGGCCTGCTCCCCGGTCGGGGCGATCTCCTCCGAGTACAGGCCGAGCTGGCTGCGGTAGGTCAGCATCTTCTCGAAGGTCAGTTGCGCGTCGTCGAGCCGGCCGGACTCGGCCAGGGCCTGGACGGACCAGAAGGTGCACATGGTGAAGGTGCTCTCCCCACCGGAGAGGCCGTCCGTGGTGGCGCCCGGGTTGTACCGGTAGACCAGGCTGTCGGAGACGAGGTCGGCGTCGACGGCCCGCAGCGTCGACTGCTACATCGGGTCGGTCGGCGCGGCGAAGCCGAGCGAGGGCATGGCGAGCAGCGCCGCGTCGAGCACGTCGGTGTCGTAGTGCTGGACGAAGGCCCGCCGTCGCGGGTGGTAGCCGCGGGACATGATTTGCTCGTAGATGCGGTTCCGGGCCTCCGTCCACCGGCCGACGTCGCCGGGGCGCCCGTGCCGTTGGGCCAGCCGGACGGCCGGTCGAGCGCCACCCAGGACATCAGGCGCCCGTAGGTGAAGTCCTGGCGACCGACCTGCGTCTCCCAGATCCCGTCGTCGGGCTGGTCCCAGTGCGCGCAGAGCCAGTCCACCGTCCGGATGAGGTGCTGCCAGCCCGTCTGCAGGTCGCCGATCAGGCCGTGGTCCTCGACCGCGGGGTACGAGTCCACCGGTCCTCCCCCCTCGTTCCGCCGCTGCCCCCGCGACTACCACCCCTGGCGCGGCGGCACACACCTGACCGCTCGGCGACTCGCCCGGTTCGATGCGGGAAGCGGCGTCCGTCCGGTTTCCGGTCGTCCACTGTTCACCGAACTTGATCTAGACCGTTACTTCTATCTCTGTCTATATGGATGCCACCACCTGGCAATCCCATCCGGACGGAGTCCCATGAACCCCACGCTGCGCGCCACGGCCATCAGCCTCGCCGCGATCCTGGCCGCCACCCTCGGCCCCACCCCGCCCACCTCGGCCGCCGGCTACTCCGCCCCGCTCACCACGGCCGTCGCCGGCCTTCCCGTGGCCACCGAAGTCCGCACCGGCTACAGCCGCGACCTCTTCCCACACTGGATCGACGCCGACGGTGACGGCTGCAACACCCGCAACGAGGTCCTCTACACCGAGGCCACCACCAAGCCCACGATCAGCGGCACCTGCACCCTCTCCGGCGGCCGCTGGTACTCCTACTACGACAACACCTACTGGACCCTCACCGGCGACCTCGACATCGACCACATGGTCCCGCTCGCCGAGGCCTGGGACTCCGGCGCCCGCAACTGGACCACCAGCCGCCGCCAGGCGTACGCGAACGACCTGGGCGACTCCCGCGCGCTGGCCGCGGTCACCGACAACGTCAACCAGGCCAAGGGCGACCAGGACCCGGCCACCTGGCTGCCGTCGTACGCCTCCGCCCGCTGCCGCTACATCGGTGAGTGGGTCGCGGTGAAGCTGCGGTGGCGGCTCACCGTGGACAGCGCCGAGAAGAGCGCCCTGACCAGCTGGGCGAACAACTGCCCCGCCACCACGATTTCGGTCACCTACGCGTACTGACGCTCCCCGTTCTGGATCTTGGAGAGTTGCCGTTCCCACCGGACGGCAACTCTCCACGATCTCAGCGAGCGGCGGATCGGCGCGGCCACCGACGTGGACCGCGTCAGCGGCCCCGCCACGGGCGGTCTCGTCAGCTGGTGGCCGGGGAGGGGTTCACGACCTGGAACATGGCGTGATCCTGCCAGCGGCCGGCGATGTTGAGGTACTCCGGCGCCATGCCGAACCGCACGAACCCGTTGCGTTCCAGCACCGCCTGCGACCTGACGTTGTGCAGCAGGGTCTCCGCCTGCACCCGGTGCAGCCCCAACTCCTCGAAGGCCACCCGCACGATCTCGCGCACCGCCCTGGTCGCGAACCCTCGACCATTGTGGCTGGCGCTCACCCAGTAGCCCATGGCGCACGACTGGAACGGGCCGCGCACGATGCCGTTGAGGGTGATCCGGCCGATCACGGCGCCGGAGTCGTCGAGGATGACGTGCGGCAGCTTCGAGCCCTGCGCGTGCTGCTGGAGATCGGCCTCGATGACGGCGTGCTGACCGGCCGCCGTGAAGTAGTCCTCGCTCCGGACCGGGTCCCACGGCGCGAGGAACTCCCGATTGGCGCGGAGCAGCTCGGCCAGGGCCGGCGCGTCCTCCAGGGTGATGAGCCGGGTGATGTTCACCGGCCCATTGTCCCGGGCATGCCTGTCCCCCCCTCCCCAGGCCGGTGACGCCGTGGGACCTGGGGCAGGTGGCGAGGACAGCAATGATCGAGCGGGCTGGCTAAGCTCCCGCCCATGAGTGAGACGGCACCCGAGCCTTCCCCGTCCGTAGCGCCCACCGAGGCCGAGGCCCTGCTGTCCGTCCTCGACCGCAACCGCCGGACCTTCGCCTGGAAGACGTCGGGGCTCGACGCGGAAGGTCTGCGTGCGACCACGGCGGCCAGTGCCATGACGCTCGGTGGTCTCGTCAAGCACATGGCCCTGGTCGAAGCGGACTGGCTGGCGGTCAAACTCGCCGGGCTCGACTACGGAGCGCCGTGGGACGCCGTGGATTTCGACGCCGATCCCGACTGGGAATGGCGCACGGGGGCGCTGGATGCTCCGGACGACGTCCACGCGCTGTGGCGGGAGGCGGTCGCGCGGTCGCGGACGGTCGTCGACGACGTGATCAGGGAGCGCGGGCTCGACGGAGCGGCGTCCTTCACCTGGCCGGACGGTCGCACACCCTCCGTGCGCGCCATGCTGCTGGACATGGTGGAGGAGTACGCACGGCACACCGGCCATGCCGACATCCTCCGTGAAGCGGTCGATGGTCGCGTCGGTGAGAGTGCGCCCCCGGACTTCACCGTCTGACCCCCACCTTCCCGTTGCGCGAAGGCCACGTGGCGTCGGTCCGCGTCGGCCGGCCTGGAGACGGCATGATCTTGGTGATGCCGATCTTGTGTGCGAGGCTTCGGCGGTGACCGACTTCGGCATCCGCGCCGCCACCCAGGCCGACTACGACTTCCTGGTCGACAGGCTTGTGGAGGCCGTGAACTGGCTGCCGGAGCGCAACTGGTCCCGCGAGCAGATCATGGCCGACCCCGAGCTGGCTCACTACGTCGCCGGTTGGCCGCGGCCGAACGACTTCGGCCTGGTCGCCGTGGACCCGGCCGACCGGCCGGTCGGCGCAGCCTGGTGCCGATACCTGACCGCCGCCGATCCGGGCTACGGGTACGTGGGTGACGACGTGCCAGAGCTGACCATCGGCGTGGTGGGAACCTGGCGAGGCCGTGGTGTGGGCCGGGCGCTCCTGCGCGCTGTCCTGGACGCCGCACGAGAACGTGGCATCCCCACGGTGTCACTGAGCGTGGAGCGGGCGAACTTCGCCGCGAGGCTGTACGCCGCCGAAGGGTTCCGCACGGTCGAGTCGTTCGAGGACGCGGACACGATGGTGGCTGAGATCGGAGCCTGACGCTCGGCGCTGTCCCGATCGAGTCACTGCACGCTCACGGCGCTCACTTGGCGTTGCAATGTGAACGGTGATCGGCATACCACCGCCAACGGGACCGAAAGGCCGCTGACCTGCGCCGGGACCTGCCGTTATTCGTCGTCGTTGGTCACCGCTGGTTCACCTCAGACGGCCTGTAGACGGCATGATCTTGGGCTCCGTCGTCGTCGCGAGGACCACTTGTCCCCCAGAGATCGGCAGTAGGGTCCGGTTCGGCTCGCACCGCTGGTTGACGGCCTGATGGTGGCCACCCGGGTTCGGCTTGGTGTCGTCGGTTGCTGTACATCGCTGCTGTACCCGCGGCCCACCCGCCGGCGCCGTTCCGGTCGTTCAACGCCGGTACTGGTGGCGCAGAGGGGATTTGAACCCCATACACCCACCGTAGCGAGGGAACATCATCAATCTGACTGATCGGCGCTGCCACCAGCGGGAAGTCTGTCAAAACTTGCCAACGCTTCACCACTACCGGTCGCTCTCAGTTGTAGTGGATCTGTACCCAATGATCTTGCAACCACTGGTCGGCCCGGCTCGGTCGCGGTAGCCTGCCTCACCGTGACTGACTGGGACAAGATCTACAACGGCGACTGCGCTCCGCCGGTCGAGGGTGACCTGGACGAACTGGCTGCCGAACTCGCGATGTGCTTGGGCGACCCCGACCCGCAGGTGCGCGACGGCACGCCGTACGCGGTGCTGCGCACCTGGATCGCGCGCGACGTTATCGACGGCCAACGGCGAGCCTGGCTCGGCGACCGCATGGCGGAGCGCTTCACGAACCCACGCATTGAGGCCCGCACGTTTGCGCCACTGGTCCTCGACATGATCGTTAGCCGGGGTGACCTACGCCCCAGTTGGCAGGAGGCGTTTGCACGCTGGTACCCGGCCGAGACGGACCTGCGCGGCCACGATGACAAGCTGGGCTGGCTGCATGCGGTCGCCCATGGCGCGGACCTGCTCGGTACGCTCGGCCGCCACCCCGAGGTCGACCCGGCAGCGATGCTGGACCTCGCCGCTGCGCGGATTCTCGCCCCCACCGTCCACGTGTACGCCGAACGCGAGGACGATCGTCTCGCTAGCTCGATTGCGCTGACCCTCACCCGCCCCGAGCTTTCTCCGCAACAATCGGTGGCATGGCTCGATCCGATCGAGACGGAACTCAAGCGCTTCACCCGCGGCGTCACCCCGGCACACGTCTCCAACGCCCTGCGCACCCTGCGGATGCTCTACATCCACGCCGACCTCGGCATGCCCGAGCAGCACGGCGGACCTCGCAGCCAGCTCACTCATCGTGACTTGGTCAAGATGCGGCTGGTAGAGATGGTGGAATAGGCGGCGGGGCGCCGGAGGGATGGCCACGGTCGGCCGCCACTGGAACTAGACCGCGCCCGAGCTCTCCCCCGCTGTGCCTGCTAGCCATCCCGTCGGCCTTCGTCCGCACACCCGTGGAGCGGGTGGGGCCTGCCCGGTCGAGGTGGAGCACCCTGCGGCTGAACGACCTTGACCGGGCAGGCCCCACCCGCTCGGCTCCGCCCGGACGAAGGTTGTCGGGATGGCGCCACCATCCCGGAGTGCCCGAGGACCCCGCCGGAGGCACTGCCCTTGTGCCGACCCAACACCGAAGCCCCGGATCTGCCAGTACTCATGGCGGCCCGGGGCTTCGTCGTATGTCGCGCCGCCGGCGGGCTAACACCGACGCGCTGGCGGCCGAAGGCCAGAGGCGCGGCGGCGGGCCATCGGCCCGGCCCAGGTTCGGCGGCGCGAGCGGCCCGCGACGCGGGCCGCCTTGATCTCGTACAGAAAGTTCTCACACGACGTTCCAACTCTCGGTGTCCTCCGTCGGCTGATGCGCGACACTCATCCGCCAACTGATCTGCGACACCTCAGCGCGCTGATCGCGGCCAGAAGAGTGCACCTGGCCGTGTTCTCGGCCCCATCGTCCGTGCCTCCGTGATCTATCGTGCTCTTCGTCGCACAAGGACCCGGAGGGTGGCCCACGATGGCTCGTACACGGCTGTACCTCATCCGCCACGGCGAACAGGATCCAGCGGCTTCGGACGGAGGCCTTTCGCAACTCGGTCGCGAGCAGGCGGACCGGCTGGGCCGGCGGCTGGGTATGGTGCCTTTCTCGGCGATCCACCACAGCCCGTTGGCCCGGGCGGCCCAGACCGCCGACATCGTCGCCGGCCATCTCCCACGGGTGCCGCGACACGGGTGCGACTTTGTAGCGGACCGGACGCCGGTGCCCTCCCTCGGGCAACGCGGCCGATACCCGGACCGGTGGCATGCCTGGCTCGACGGCGTACCCGACGACGAACGCGACGAAGACGCGAAGGCCCTGCAGGCTGCTGTCGCACACTTCGGTGTCGCCGGCGACACTGACCGACACGAACTGCTGATCACGCACAACTTCGTCATCGGGTGGTTCGTCCGCCACATGCTGGACGCCCCGGAGTGGCGGTGGATCGGCCTCAACCAGGCCAACTGCGGGATCACCATCGTGCAGTGGGATTCCGACCGGCCGCCGACCTTGGTCAGCTTCAACGACACGGGGCACCTGTAGCTGTACGGCATCCGGCATCCGCTCATCGGCATGACAGGACGTTGCGTCGGCGGCCAGCCTGTCGCCCCTAGGTTGCTGGATCTGTCGCACATCAACTGGCGGAGCTGCGTCGCACATCAGCAGTCGGATCACATTTCCAACTCTCGGTGTCCGGTCTCGGGACCTGCGTGACACATCGGTATCAGGACCTGCGTGACGCTGTCGACGGCTACGGCTTGGCCAGCTGCCCGGCCGAACGGGCCTAAAGGACGTCGAACTCGTTGCCCTCTGGGTCGGCCATCGTCACATGGTCAGGGGCACCGTCCGGTGCGTCGACCCGGAGTACGGTCCCGCCTGCTGCCACCAGTTTGTCGACGATCGCCTGGACCCGCGGCCAGCGCACCTCCAACGGCTCGTGCCGGCCGCCGCCGACGTCGAACGCCCGGCTCGTCGCCGCCGCGCACGCCAAGGCCCACGGTGAACCGATTAACCCGGGCCAGCTCGCCGTCCGGCTGCGCGTACCCACCCACACGGCCGCCGACCTCCTGACGGCCCTCACCACGCAACCGACCATCAACGACCACCAGCACAACGGCACTGCCGTGGGAGCCACCGCGTGACCTCCTCGACGCTGCCTCTCGCACCCGGGACCACCACGGTCCCGGGTACGGGAGCCTCCGCCGACGCCGGTTACTGGCCCTGGGCTGCACCCACCTCCACCCGCCCCGCCGACGACGGCTGGGTACGCGGGCACGACCCCCGCACCGTCGCCTCCGGCCGCGCCCGCGCTCAGGACCCCCACTACCCGGACTGGCTCGGCCACGTCCGCGCCGCCTCGGCGTGCAAGCACCCCATTCGGCTGGCCGGGCAGATCCACGTCAACGACCGCGACGGCAACCGCATGGTCACCATCGACACCGAGGACATGCCCGACGGCGCCATCTACACCCCGTGCGGCAACCGCCGCGCCGCCGTCTGCCCGTCCTGCGCCGAGGTCTATCGCCGCGACACCTACCACCTCATCAAGGCAGGGCTCCAAGGCGACCGGTGGGGACTGCCGCCGCTGCACGAGCACATCGCCATCTTCCTCACCGCCACCGCCCCGTCCTTCGGGCCGGTGCACCACCGGGTCGTCAAGGTCCACGCCGCGCACTGCCGCCGTAAGGACGGCTGCACCTGCCGTGCCTCCGTCTGCCACCCGTTCGGCCGCACCTGCCCTCACGGCGTCGACCTGCGCTGCGGTGGCCGGCACAAGGCCGGTGACGGGCAGCTCGGGCAGCCGCTGTGCCTGGACTGCTACGACCACACCGCCCAAGTCGTCTGGAACCACGAAGCACCAGAACTGTGGCGCCGCACCATCCAGCAGGTCGACCGCGAACTACGCCGCCTCGGCCGCGCCCACGGCGTCGAGCTGCGCCGCCGCTACATCAAGGTCTACGAGTTCCAGGTACGCGGCGTCATCCACTACCACGCCCTGATCCGCCTCGACGGCGAGAACCCGGACTGCCCCGGCGCGATCGTCCCGCCCCCGCCGGCCATCACCCGCGACATGTTCGCTGACGCCGTCGAAGCCGCCTTCGTCAAGACGGCCTACACCTCCGCCCCGCACCCGGCCAACAACGGGCAGGGCTGGCACATCGCGTGGGGCGACAAGGGCCTGGACATCAAGCACGTCAACGCCCCCGGCGGTGAAGTCAACCTCGCCCAGATCACCGGCTACCTCGCCAAGTACGTCACCAAGAGCACCGAAGTCACCGGCCTGAACCTGCGCCGCGTCGACGACCTCTCCGTCGACGTCCACGGCGACCCCCGCACCCACCTCGGGCGGCTCATCCGCGCCTGCTGGGACCTCGGCGAGCACCCCGACTACACCCGGCTGCGCCGATGGGCGCACCAGTTCGGCTACGGCGGCCACATCACCACTAAGAGCCGCGCCTTCTCCGCCACCCTCGGCTTCATCCGCTTCCAGCGCACCATCTGGCGACGCACCGAAGGCCACCCCCACACCTGGGACGACGAACAAGCCGAGCAGGTCATCTACGAACTCGGTTACCACGCCACCGGTTGGATCACCAGCGGCGACGCCCTCCTGGCCAACACCGCCGCCGCCATGGCCCGCGCCCGACACCTCGCCGGCCTCGACGCCCTGGCCGACGAGCTGGCGCAGCAGCGCACCGCCACCCGATCCCTGGCCGCTTGACACGTACGTGTCAACGCCTCGTGAGCCCGTTCCTTGACAACTCCACAGCGACACCACCGCCGTCGGCCCTCGCCCGAACGCTCCCGGATGCCTTCCTGATCCGCCCATCGCTACCGCTCGAAAGGAGCCTCGATGAACACACCTGCCGCCCCCGAACCGCTGTGGGAAATCGAAGACGTATCCGCCTACCTGCGCGTCCCCGTCCAGACGCTCTACCAGTGGCGCAAGCGCAAGTACGGACCGCCCGCCGCCCGCGTCGGCCGCCACCTCCGCTACGACCCCGACGCGGTCCGCGCCTGGTTCGCCGACCAGTCCACGGCGGCCTGACATGGCCCACATCGTCGACCGCTGGTACCGCACCGTCACCGGCCGGGACGGCAAGTCCCGCCAGGAACCGAAACCCGAATGCGGCCAGGGAATGCGCTACCGGGTCCGGTACACCTCGCCAGACGGCAAAGAGAAGTCACAGTCGTTCCCCGACAAGAAGAAGCGGGAAGCGCAAGCGTTCCTCGCCCGCGTCCAGGCCTACATCCTCAAGGGCACCTACGTCGACCCGGACGCCGGGCGCATCACCTTCAAGCGCTACGCCGACGACTGGCTCGCCGCCGCAACCACCGACGAGCTGACCCGGGACCGGCTCGAATACGAGTTCCGGCTCCACGTCTACCCCGCCTTCGGGGACCAGGCGCTCACCGCCATCCAACCCGCCACCATCCGCGCCTGGGCACACCAGCTGCAAACGAAGGGCCTGGCGGCCAGCTACCGCCGAGTCCTGTTCAACGACGTCTCCATGATCTTCAACGCGGCCGTCGATGACCGGAAGGTGGTCAGCAACCCGTTCGCGGTCAAGACGATCCGGCCACCGAAGTACCAAGCGCCCAAGGTCGTCCCGTGGCCCAACGACCTACGCGCCCGCTTCCGCGCCGCCCTGGCCGACCGCTACCGGGTCACCGTCGACCTGGGCGCCGGCTGCGGCCTGCGCCAGGGTGAGATCTTCGGCGTCAGCCCGGACGACATCGACCCGGCCCGGCCCGTCCTGCACGTGACGCGTCAGGTCAAGCTCGTGCGCGGGCGCCTGATCTTCGCGCTACCCAAGGGCGGCAAGGTGCGGGACGTTCCGCTACCGGAGTCGGTGTCACGCCGACTCGCCGAGCACGCCAAGCAGTACCCGCCGGTCGACATCACCCTTCCGTGGGGCACCTCGACCGGCGAGCCGCGGACCGTGACGCTCTACCTGACGACCCCGGCCGGAACGGCGCTGAGCCGAACGGCCTTCAACTCGGGCGTCTGGAAGCCCGCCATCCGCGCAACCGGCGTCCCCGACAACCGGCACAACGGCATGCACGTGCTCCGGCACACCTACGCCTCGGACCTGCTCGACGCCGGCGAAAGCGTGAAGGCCCTCTCGGCGTACCTCGGGCACGCCGACCCAGGCTTCACCCTCCGGATCTACACCCACCTATTGCCGACCAGCGAGGACCGCACCCGCCGCGCGATCGACCACGCCTTCGCCGAGGACCCGCAGACCCCCGACGGCCTGGAAACGGCATGATCATGGAGAACAGAGCCGTTCCGGGTGCTCCGCCGCAGGTCAGAGCATCTGCGGCGATCACTTGGCGTTGAAGTAGTTGGCCTCGGGGTGGTGGACGACGATCGCGTCGGTGGCCTGCTCGGGGACGAGCTGGAACTCCTCCGACAGCTGCACGTTGATCCGCTCGGCGCCGAGCAGCTCCACGATCTTCGCCCGGTCCTCCAGGTCCGGGCAGGCCGGGTAGCCGAACGCGTACCGGCAGCCCCGGTAGTCGGTGCGCAGCAGGCCGGCCAGGTCCGCCGGGTCCTCGTCGGCGACCGTACGCCCGCCCGGCAGGACCAGCTCGGCGCGGATCCGCCGGTGCCAGTACTCGGCCAGCGCCTCGGTGAGCTGTACCGACAGGCCGTGCACCTCCAGGTAGTCGCGGTACTCGTTGCCGGCGAACATCTTCGCCGTGTACTCGCTGATCGGCTGCCCGACGGTGACCAGCTGCAACGCCACCACGTCCAGCTGCTCGCCCTTCGGGCGGAAGAAGTCGGCCAGGCAGAGCCGGCGCTCCTGCCGCTGCCGGGGGAACGAGAACCGGGCCCGCTCGGCGTGCCCGTTCTCGTCCAGCACCACCAGGTCGTTGCCCTCGGAGTAGGCCGGGAAGTAGCCGTAGACCACGGCGGCCTCGAGGACCTGGTCGGCGATGAGCCGGTCCAGCCAGTAGCGCAGCCGGGGCCGCCCCTCGGTCTCCACCAGCTCCTCGTACGACGGGCCCTGGCCGCCCCGCGCCCCGCGCAGCCCCCACTGGCCCAGGAAGGTGGCCCGCTCGTCGAGCAGCGCCGCGTAGTCCGCGAGGGGCACACCCTTGACCACCCGCGTGCCGAAGAACGGCGGGGTGGGCACGTCGGCGTCGGCGGCCACGTCGGAGCGCACCGACGCGTCGTCCAGCTCCGGCAGCGCCTCGCGGACCAGGGCCCGCTGCCGCTCCCGCCGCTCCCGGCGGGCCGCCAGGGCGGCCTCCCGCTCCGGGTCGACCACCGGCGCGCCGCCCCGTTTCGCCGTCATCACCCGGTCCATGAGGGACAGCCCCTCGAACGCGTCCCGGGCGTAGTGCACCTGCCCGGGGAACACCGAGCGCAGGTCGTCCTCCACGTACGCCCGGGTGAGAGCCGCGCCGCCGAGCAGCACGGGCCAGCGCTCGGCGACCCCGCGCGAGGCCATCTCGGCCAGGTTCTCCTTCATGATGACCGTGCTCTTGACCAGCAGGCCGGACATGCCGATGGCGTCGGCCCGGTGCTCCTCGGCCGCGTCGAGGATCGCGTTGATCGGCTGCTTGATGCCGATGTTGACGACGTCGTAGCCGTTGTTGGACAGGATGATGTCGACGAGGTTCTTGCCGATGTCGTGCACGTCGCCCTTGACGGTGGCGAGCACGATGCGCCCCTTGCCGTCGTCGTCGGTCTTCTCCATGTGCGGCTCCAGGTAGGCCACCGCGGTCTTCATCACCTCGGCGGACTGGAGCACGAACGGCAACTGCATCTGACCGGAGCCGAACAGCTCACCGACCACCTTCATGCCGTCCAGCAGCAGGTCGTTGATGATGGACAGCGGCGTGCGCCCCTCGGCCATCGCCGTGTCCAGGTCGGCCTCCAGGCCGTTGCGCTCCCCGTCGATGATCCGCCGCTTGAGCCGCTCGTCCAGCGGCAGCGCGGCCAACTCCTCCGCCCGCGTGGCCCGCGCCGAGGCGGCGTCGACGCCCTCGAAGACCTCGATGAACCGCTGCACCGGGTCGTAGCCCTCGCGGCGCCGGTCGTAGACGAGGTCGAGTGCGATCTCGCGCTGTTCGTCGGGGATCTTCGACATGGGCAGGATCTTGCTGGCGTGCACGATGGCCGAGGTCAGGCCGGCCTGCGCGCACTCGTGCAGGAACACGGAGTTGAGCACCTGCCGGGCCGCCGGGTTGAGGCCGAAGGAGACGTTCGAGATGCCCAGGGTGAAGTTGACGCCCGGGTAGCGGGCGGCGATCTCCCGGATGGCCTCGATCGTCTCGATGCCGTCGCGGCGGGTCTCCTCCTGCCCGGTGGCGATCGGGAAGGTCAGCGCGTCGATGAGGATGTCCTCCCGGCGCAGCCCCCACCGGCCGGTCAGGTCGTCGATGAGCCGGGACGCGACGCGTACCTTCCAGTCCCGGGTGCGGGCCTGGCCCTCCTCGTCGATGAGCAGCGCCACCACGGCGGCGCCGTGCTCCCGGACCACCGGCATCACCCGGGCGTAGCGGGACTCCGGGCCGTCGCCGTCCTCGAAGTTGACCGAGTTGACCACGCAGCGGCCGCCGAGCATCTCCAGCCCCGCCTCGACCACCGCCGGCTCCGTCGAGTCCAGCATGATCGGCAGGGTCGAGGCGGTGGCGAACCGGCCGGCCAGCTCGCGCATGTCCTGCGTGCCGTCCCGGCCGACGTAGTCGACGCAGAGGTCCAGCAGGTGCGAGCCGTCCCGGGCCTGGCCGCGGGCGATCTCGACGCAGGCCTGCCAGTCGGCCGCCAGCATGGCCTCGCGGAACGCCTTGGAGCCGTTGGCGTTGCTCCGCTCCCCCACCATCAGGATGCTGGCGTCCTGGGCGAACGGCACGTGGTGGTAGATCGACGACACGCCCGCCTCGGGGCGCGGCTCCCGGGCCACCGGCCGCCGGCCGCGCAGCCGCTCGACCAGCACCCGGATGTGCTCGGGCGTGGTGCCGCAGCAGCCGCCGACCAGGGACACGCCGTAGTCGGTGACGAACCGGTCCAGCGCGTCGGCCAGCTCGTCCGGGCTCAGCGGGAAGTAGGCCCCGTCGGCGGTCAGCACCGGGAGGCCGGCGTTCGGCATGACCGAGACCGGGATGCGGGAGTGCTGGGACAGGTAGCGCAGGTGCTCGCCCATCTCGGCCGGGCCGGTCGAGCAGTTCAGGCCGATCAGGTCGACGCCGAGCGGCTCGATGGCGGTCAGCGCCGCGCCGATCTCGCTGCCCAGCAGCATGGTGCCGGTGGTCTCCACGGCCACCTGGCAGATGATCGGGACGTCCCGACCCAGCTCGGCCCGGGCCCGCTTGGCGCCGACCACGGCGGCCTTCACCTGAAGCAGGTCCTGACAGGTCTCGATGATCAGCGCGTCCGCACCACCGGCGATCAGGCCGGCCGCGTTCTCCTGGTACGCGTCCCGCAGGGTCGCGTACGCCGCGTGCCCGAGGGTGGGCAGCTTCGTGCCGGGCCCCATCGAGCCGAGCACGAACCGCGGCTGCTCCGGCGTCGCGTACGCGTCGGCGGCCTCCCGGGCGAGCCGCGCGCCCGCCTCGGACAGCTCGCGGATCCGCTCGGCGATGCCGTACTCGGCGAGGTTGGGCAGGTTGGCGCCGAAGGTGTTGGTCTCCACGCAGTCCGCGCCGGCGGCCAGGTAGGCGTCGTGCACGCCCCGGACCACGTCCGGACGGGTGACGTTGAGGATCTCGTTGCAGCCCTCGAGGCCCTCGAAGTCGTCCAGGGTCAGGTCGGCGGCGTGGAGCATGGTGCCCATCGCGCCGTCGGCGATGAGGATCCGGTCGGCCAGCACATCGAGCAACGAAGTCCGCACAGGGCCAGGTTAGTGCGACCCGGCGTGGAGAGGTCACCGCAACCTGGGCTTCCCACATACTGTCAGCGGGATCACCGCGTACCTTTCATCCGGTTCGCCCGACTGGTCGGGCCGGCCGACCGGCGCGGCCGACGGGCCGCGCCCGGCGGCGGCACGTAGGCTGGCGGACGTGAAGGACAACAGCGACGCGACCGTACGACGGCTCGAGGTGACGGCGTGACCGAGTTCGACGGACTGCCGGTGCTGCGGTCCCCGGTCGCCATCGCGGCCTTCGAGGGGTGGAACGACGCCGCCGACGCCTCGACTGCGGCCGTGGAGCACCTGGAGCAGGTCTGGCAGGCCCGCCAGGTGACCGAGCTGGACCCGGAGGACTTCTACGACTTCCAGGTGAGCCGCCCGACCATCACGATGGCCGACGGCGAGACCCGCCGGGTCGAGTGGCCGACCACCCGCTTCATGGTGGCCAGCCCGGAGGGCACCGACCGGGACGTGGTGCTGATCCGCGGCATCGAGCCGAGCATGCGGTGGCGCACCTTCTGCGAGCAGGTGCTGGAGATCTGCCACAGCCTGGAGGTCGAGCGGGTGGTGCTGCTCGGCGCGCTGCTGGCCGACGTGCCCTACACCCGGCCGCTGCCGATCAGCGGCAGCGCCTCGGACGCCGACGCCGCCAAGCGCTACCAGCTCACCCCGACCCGCTACGACGGGCCGACCGGCATCGTCGGCGTGCTGCACGACGCCTGCACCCGGGCCGAGGTGGACGCCGTCTCGTTCTGGGTGCACGTGCCGCACTACGCCAACAACCCGCCCTGCCCCAAGGCCACCCTGGCGCTGCTGCACCGGGTCGAGGAGGTCCTCGACCTGCCGGTGCCGATGGCCGACCTTGCCGAGGAGGCCGCCGAATGGGAGCAGCGCGTGCGCAGCGCCGCCGAGCAGGACGCCGAGCTGGGCGAGTACGTCCGTGAGCTGGAGGAGCGGGTCGGCGACGCCGGCATCACCCCGCTGACCGGGGACGAGATCGCGCAGGAGTTCGAGAAGTACCTGCGCCGCCGGGGCGGCTCCGCCGGCCCCACCGCCGGCTCCTGGTAGCCCACTTCCGACGAGAACCGGGTCCCGGGCGGGGCCCGGTTCTCGCGTGTCCGGGGTGGCGAGGTCACACCGTCTAGGGCATCCTAGGAACCTAGCTGTCACGAGGAGGCGGGCATGCAGATCAATCCCGGCGCGGCCGAGTTCCCGCACCGGCAGATCGCCGCACAGCTCAAGGCCCAGGTCCGCCGCGGCGACTGGGGTCCCGGCGAACGGCTGCCGTCCATCCCGGCCATCGCCGAGATGTTCGGCGTCGCGAAGCAGACCGTGCAGCGCGCCGTCGACCAGCTGCGGGTCGAGGGCATCCTGATCACGAAGCCCGGCTCCGGTACGTACGTCCGGGGCACCCGGCGCCGGCTCAACCGGCTCTCCCGGGGCCGGTACGGCGGCTTCCGCGGCTACCACACCGACCTGGCCGCCCGGTACCGGCAGCAGCTCGTCTCGGTGGGCCGCGCCGCCGCCCCGCCCGAGGTGGCCGACGCGTTCGGGGTGGCCGACGGCACCGAACTGCTCTGCCGGCGGCACCTGGTCCGCACCGACGACTCACCCGTCGAGGTCGGCGCTTCCTGGTTCCTGCCCGCCGACACCGCCGGCACCTCCCTGGAGCGCGCCGAGGCGTTCGGCCGCCCGCTCTACCAGGAGGCCGAGGAGGCCACCGGCCGCCGGTACGTCACGGCGACCGACACGATCAGCGCCCGCCAGCCCAGCCGGGAGGAGGCGGAGATCCTCCAGATCCGCCCGGACACCCCGGTGCTGCACCTGCTGCACGTCGCCTACGACGCCCAGCGCAAGCCCATCGAGGTCGCCCATGCCACCTGGCCCGGCCCGATGACCACGCTCACCGAGGAGTACCGGATCCCCGCCCCGCAGCCGGAACCCGACCCCGACCCCGGCCTCATCCTGGGCTGACCCGCGCGGTCCGCTCCCCCGCCCGCGCCTGCCCGGGCCGGGGGTCGGGCGCTCGGGGCCGGTGTGGAGAGCCGGGGTCAGAGGCGGATGCCGAGGAGGGCGTCGACGGTGTCGGCGAACAGCTTCGGGGCTGCCCCGTCGTCGGCGACCCCGGCCAGGGCCTGGTCGGCCCAGGCGTCGGCCACGGCGAGGGCGCCGGGGCTGTCGAGGTCGTCGGCGAGGCGGGCGCGTACCCCGGCCAGCAGCTCGTCCCCCGACGGGCCGGCCGGCGCGGCGGCGGCCCGGCGCCAGCGAGCCAGCCGCTCCTGGGCCGCGACCAGCAGCTCGTCGGTCCACGAGCGGTCGCTGCGGTAGTGTCCGCTGAGCAGCGCCAGCCGCACCGCCATGGAGTCGACCTGGTCGGCCCGGAGCCGGGAGACGAAGACCAGGTTGCCCCGGGACTTCGACATCTTCTCGCCGTCCAGGCCGATCATGCCGGCGTGCACGTAGTGGTCGGCGAACGGCGCCTGGCCGGTCAGCCGCTCCGCGTGCGCCGCCGAGCACTCGTGGTGTGGGAAGAGCAGGTCGTTGCCGCCGCCCTGAACGGCGATCCGATCGCCGAGCAGGTTCAGCGCGATCACCGCGCACTCGATGTGCCAGCCGGGACGGCCGGCGCCCAGCTCGCCGCCCGGCCAGGAGGGCTCGCCCTCGCGGGCGCCGCGCCACAGCAGCGGGTCGAGCGGGTCCCGCTTGCCGGCCCGGTCCGGGTCGCCGCCGCGCTCCGGGAAGATCTCCAGCATCTGCTCCCGGGACAGGTTGGACTCGTAGCCGAAAGCGGGGGCGGCCGCGACGTCGAAGTAGACGTCCCCGGTGCCGTCGTCGAGCCGGTAGGCCGCGCCGTCCTTGAGCAGCACGAGGACCTTCTCGGCGATGTCCGGGATCGACTCGACCGCGCCGACGTAGTGCGCCGGCGGGATGATCCGCAGCGCCTCCATGTCCTCGCGGAACAGGGCGGTCTCCCGCATGGCCAGGACCTTCCAGTCCTCGCCGTCGCGCTCGGCCCGCTCCAGCAGTGGGTCGTCGATGTCGGTGACGTTCTGCACGTACCGCACGGTCAGGCCGGCGTCCCGCCACATCCGCTGCACCAGGTCAAACGTGATCATGGTGGCGGCGTGGCCCAGGTGGGTCGCGTCGTACGGGGTGATGCCGCAGACGTACATGCTGGCCGCGCCGTCGGGCTGACTGGAGTGGAGGCCTTGCCGCGCCGAGTCGTACAAGCTCAGTGGCGTGCCCTTGCCCGGCAGCCGTGGCACCTCGTGTCCCGCCCAAGACTCCATGATTGCCAGCCTAACGATCCGTCAGGCGCTCGGGTGGCGCGCCTCGGGTGATCAACGCGACAGCGGCTCACATGGGCGGCCAGGGCATGGCCGGCCACTCCTCGGGCGGCAGCGGGAACCGCCCGGTCTCCCGCAGCCGGTCCACCCGGGCCGCCACCTCGGCGACCTCGCTGATGGTGAGGTGGTCGGCCAGCTCGTCACCGAGCGCCCCGGTGAGCTGGCCGGCCAGCCCGTCGAGCATCGCCACCGCGTCCGGCGGGAGCTGCCGGCCGGCCCAGCCCCAGAGCACGGTGCGCAGCTTCTCCTCGACGTGGAAGCAGACCCCGTGGTCGACGCCGTAGACCCGGTCGTCCGGACCGACGAGCACGTGCCCGCCCTTGCGGTCGGCGTTGTTGATCACCGCGTCGAGGAGCGCCAGCCGGGCCAGCCGGGGATCGTCGGCGTGCGCCAGCGCGTAGGCGGCCCCGTCGTCGTCGCGCGCCGCGGCGACCGGGAACCAGCGCGGCGGCACCGTCTCGGCCGGCACGAAACCGACCAGCGGCTCGGCGTCGTCCGGCTCGTCGATCCAGAGCTGGCACGAGCCGGGACCGAACGGGCCGTCCCGCAGCACGGTCGGCGGCACCAGGTCCCAGCCGGTGGCCTGCGAGACCAGGTAGGCCGAAACCTCCCGGCCGGCGAGCGTCCCGTCCGGGAAGTCCCAGAGCGGGCGCTCGCCGCGGACCGGCTTGTAGACGCAGCGCGCGGTCGCCCCGTCGAGGGTGATGACGCCGCGCAGGGTGGTGTTGGAGGCGTCGACCAGCCGCCCCTCCAGGGTGAGTTCACCGTCGCTGAGCAGTCGCAGCGAGGCGGCGGCGTCCTGTCGGGGCTGAAGTTCGGACGACGTCACCGGTGGTAACCGTTGTGCCGGGGGCAGAGGTGACCGGCAGGGTCGAGCGGCTGGCCGCAGAGCGGGCAGGGCGGACGGCCGGCGTTGACCACCCGGCGGGCCCGCTCGATGAACGCGCGGGTCGCGTCGGGGGTCAACCGGACCCGGAGCCGGTCGAGGTCGTCGTCCGGTTCGTCCGGGTCCTCGTCGGTGTCGTCGTCCGCGTCGCCCAGCTCGACCTCGGCCTCCGCCTCACCGGCGGCGATCGCCTCGATCACCACGGTGGCGGAGTCCACGTCGAAGGCCAGGCCCAGGGTGCCGACCCGGAACTCCTCGTCGACCGGGGTGTCGAGCGGGTCGTTGTCGCCGGTCACCGGGGTCGCCTCCGGCAGGTCCACGCCGAACCGGCGCTGCGCCTCGGAGAGCAACTCCTCCAGCTTCTCGGCGAGCAGGGACACCTGGACCTTCTCCAGCGCGACGCTGACCAGCCGGCCCCCGCCGCGCGCCTGGAGGAAGAACGTGCGCTCCCCCGGCGGGCCGACGGTTCCGGCGACGAACCGCTCCGGCGGCTCGAAGGCGTGCACCTGGTGGGTCATACCCACGACCCTATCCGGCGTGCGGAACCGTCGCGCAGCGCACCGACGCCGAATCCGCCCAGGGCGAAACGCCAGGGCCGCCTCCCGCCGTTGCCGGGCGTGGCGGGGCGGCTCACCGGGTCGCCCCCGCTCCGCCACCCACGGCCGCGTCCGAGTCGGTCGCCCCGGTCGCCCGCCGGCGCCGCTTGCGCGGCGGCGGGACCAGCCCGGCGAGATCGCCGCCGGTGTCGTTGAGCCGGACCAGGAAGGGCCGCAGCGGCGTGTAGCGGATCGCGGTCACCGACGCCGGGTCGGCCACGATCCGCTGGAACAGATCCAGGTGTACGCCCAGCGCGTCGGCCACGATCGCCTTGATCACGTCGCCGTGGCTGCACGCCAGCCAGACCGCCTCGGGCCCGTGCGCGGCGCTGATCCGGGCGTCCCAGGAGCGCACCGCGGCGACCGCCCGCGCCGACATCGCCGCCATCGACTCCCCCTCCGGGAACACGGCGGCACTCGGGTGCTGCTGCACCACGGGCCAGAGCGGCTCCTTCGCCAGCTTCTTCAACGGCTGACCCTCCCAGGCGCCGTAACCGCACTCGATCAGGCCCTCCTCGACCACCGGCGCAGCCCCGGGCAGGGCCAGCTCCAGGGTCTGCCGGCAGCGGATCAGCGGGCTGGTCACCACCACCGCGAGGGGCAGGCCCTTGAGCCGCTCGCCCACCGCCGTGGCCTGGGCGCGCCCGGTGTCGTCCAGCTCGACCGGTTGCCGGCCGGCCAGGCCACCGTCGGCGTTCGCGGTGGTCCGGCCGTGTCGCAGAAGCAGAAGGGTCGCCACGCAGACCACCCTAGGCGCTGACCACCCCTTGATCGACTGCACCACGGGATGTGGCGGTATCGGGGCGGGGCTGTGACGGCGAACACCTCCCTGCCCGGAACACCGGACCCGGTCGGGCCGTTGTGCAGAGCGTCGGTGTGTCCAGTGTCCCCGGGCCTCACCTCATTGCCTTCGCGGAATACCGTTCGGCTGGAGCCGCGTCGTGCCACTCGCCGAGAGGCGACCTGCACACCGACACCTACAGCGCCGCCCGTCCCTCCGGGGCCGGGCGGCGCTGTTGTCTGTGCCGCTTCTCTGCGCGTCCCGCTACGGCGACCCGAGGTTCGGGCTCGGCGCTGCCGGTTTGGGGCAGGTCGGGACGGATCGCGTTCGGTCGCCCGCCACGGGTGGCAGGTGCTCACCCACCGCCTTCGCTCTGCAGCCATCCACGCAGCGGCCGTGGGCCGGACATGCTGCGTCCGTGGCTGCAGAGCAAGAGGGTCGGGCCGGTGGGCCGGTGCTGGGTGGGCGCGGGGCTGGTTTTGGGACGGTGGCTGGGCGGGCCTGCGGCTGGGCGCCTCGGGGCTGCGGCGTTCCCTGGCCGCGGTGCGCCTGGCCGTCGAGTCGCTGTCGACATCAGCTCGACAGGCGCCGACGAGGCGACGGTTGGGGCGGGCCGCCGCGCCGATCCGTTTACGTCATCACGTTCGTAGCCGCCCACGCACGCAGGCTCGGTGTGGGGTGGGTGTCCGGTTCGTGCCCTGCGTGTGCGGTGAGTGGAACGCTATGTGTGTCTCCCGGGTCCGGATACATCCATGGCGTTCCACCGACGGTCCCGACCTGGGCGCGGTGTCCGGTTCCGGGGGTGACCGGCGGCATCCCGACGGTGGAATGGTGGGCGGGCGGGGGTCGTTGTATCCCCGTGAACGGCCGAGGACCACGCCCCGCCTCCCGGGGTGACCCGCCGAGAGCGACCGCCCGCCGAGGCGGGACTGCCCGGCCGGGAATGACGATGGCCGGTCGGTCGTTGTACATGGTCCCGGCGCGACGTAGAGGCTTCGCCCCGCGCGCTGGATGATCCCCCTCAGACTTTCTTGAGCGCCTGACGGTGCTTGCGCACACCGATACATTCCCGACCCCCGTCGGTCGTGTGCGCCAACCCCCAAGGAGCCATCCGTGATGAACACGATGCTGCGTAAGAGTGTGCTGGGTATTGCTGGTCTGGCTTTCACCGGTGGTGTCTTCGCCGGTCCGGTCGCCGCCCACGCTGCTGAGCCGGTGCATACCGCGCCGGTGGCGGTGAGTGTGCAGGGCGCCCAGTCGAAGATCGACCTGAACGACGAGCAGACCGCCAACGCGAAGGCGATCATCGCGGCGACGAAGAAGGCCGGTCTGCCCGAGCGGGCCGCGGTCATCTCCATCGCCACGAGCCTGCAGGAGTCGAAGCTGGAGAACCTGGGCCACCTCGGCGATAAGAATGACCACGACTCGCTGGGCCTGTTCCAGCAGCGCCCGACCAGCGGTTGGGGCACCCCGGAGCAGATCACCAACCCCGAGTACTCCACCCTCGCCTTCCTCAAGGGCCTGAAGCAGGTCGACGGCTGGGAGAAGATGCCGCTGACCGACGCCGCGCAGACCGTGCAGGTCTCGGCCTACCCGGACGCCTACGCCCAGTGGGAGCAGCAGGCCACCGACATCGTCGCCCAGCACTGGAACAGCTGACACAAACAAGCTGGCCGGCACCCCCAACACGGGGTGCCGGCCAGCGGCGTATCCAAGGTCAGGTGGCGTCGATCGTGCCGGTGAGGAGCAGGCAGAGGACCAGGGAGCCGAGCGCCACCCGGTAGAGGACGAACAGGTACAGGGTGTGGTGCGCGACGTAGCGCAGCAGCCAGGCGATGGCCGCGTATCCGATGCCGAAGGCGATCACCGTGGCGACGATCATCTGCGCCACGCTCGGCGCGGCGGTGCCCGGCGCGGACGGCTCGAAGACGTCCGGGATGCTGAACACGCCGGAGATCACCACGGCCGGGATGGCCAGCAGGAACGAGTAGCGGGCCGCCGTCTCGCGGGTGAGGTTGAGCAGCAGGCCGGCGGTGAGCGTGCCGCCGGAACGGGAGACACCCGGGATCAGCGCCGCGGCCTGGGCGAAGCCCATGATGACGCCGTCGCGCATCCGGAAGTTCTCCAGCGTGCGGGTCTGCCGCCCCCAGTACTCGGCGAAGGCCAGCACCAGGCCGAAGAGGATCAGCGTGCCGGAGATCAGGTACAGGTTCCGGCCGGCGGTGCGGATCTGGTCCTTGAACAGCAGCCCGAAGATGCCGATCGGGATGGTGCCGACGATGACGTACCAGCCCATGCGGTAGTCGAGGCTGGAGCGCACCGAGCTGTCGAACAGGCCGAGCACCCAGGTCCGGACGATCCGCCAGATGTCCTTGAAGAAGTAGATGAGCACCGCCGCCTCGGTGCCCAGCTGGGTCACCGCGGTGAACGACGCCCCGGCGTCCCGGTCGAAGAAGATCGCCGAGGTGATCCGCAGGTGCCCGGAGGACGAGACCGGCAGGAATTCCGTGAGCCCCTGGACGATGCCCAGGACGATGGCTTCGACCCAGGTCACTCGCCGACTCCGGAGAGGTCCAGCGCCTCGGCGACGGTCCGCAGGGTCTGCACGCCGCTGTCCCGGTCCGCCACGAAGAGGGTGACCGACAGGGTGGTCACGCCCGCGGCCGCGTACTCCCGCATCCGCTCGGCGATGCGCTCCTTCGGGCCGAGCAGCGAGGTGCGGTCGATGAACTCCATGGGCACCGCGGCGGCCGCGTCGCGCTGCCGCTTGGCCAGGTAGAGGTCCTGCACCTCGCGGGCGGCGTCGCCGTAGCCCATCCGGGTGGCGAGCTGGTTGTAGAAGTTCTGCTGCCGGCTGCCCATGCCACCGACGTAGAGGGCCGCGTACCAGCGCACCAGCTCGGCGCAGGTGGCGATGTCGTCGCCGACCACCACCGGCACGGACGGGACGACGTCGAAGCCGGCCAGCTCCTTGCCGGCCCGGGCCCGCCCGGCCCGCACCGAGGCGAGCTGCTCCTCGGCGAACTCGGGGGCGTAGAAGACGGCGAGCCAGCCGTCGGCGATCTCGCCGGCCAGCTCCAGGTTCTTCGGGCCGACGGCGGCCAGGTAGATCGGGATGTGCTCGCGCGGCGGGTGGAAGCCCAGCCGCAGCGCCTTGCCCGGGCCGTCCGGCAGCGGCAGCGTGTAGTGCTCGCCGTCGTACGCGACCTCCTTGCGGGCCACGGCCAGCTTCACGATGTCGACGTACTCCCGGGTGCGGGCCAGGGGCTTGGCGAAGCGGACGCCGTGCCAGCCCTCGGAGACCTGCGGGCCGGAGACGCCCAGGCCGAGCCGGAACCGGCCGCCGGAGAGCGCGTCGATGGTGGCCGCGGTCATCGCGGTCATCGCCGGGGTGCGGGCGGGGATCTGCATCACCGCGGCGCCCACGTCGATCCGCTCGGTCTGGCCGGCCATCCAGGCCAGCATGCTCGGCGAGTCGGAGCCGTAGGCCTCCGCGGCCCACACCACCGAGTAGCCGAGCCGATCCGCCTCCTGGGCCAGCGCCAGGTGGTCGGCCGGCGTGCTCCACGCCGTCTGGTATCCGAGGCTGAGCCCGAGTCGCACTGGTCCTCCCACCATCCGCACCACAGGTCGCATCAGGTTACGCAATGCCGGTGGTGGCGCGGACCCCCGGCTCACCTCGAACACGTCACACCTGTGGAAGGTCGCGCGGGAAGTTGACTGCGGCGAGGATATCCGTGGAGCCGGCTTCGAAATAAGGTTCACCCATGCAACAGCGACCGCTCGGCCGAAGCGGGCTGGCGGTTTCGCGGCTCGCGCTCGGCACCATGACCTGGGGACGGGACACCGATGAAGACGACGCGGCCGCCCAGCTGAAGAGTTACCTCGACGCGGGCGGCAACCTCGTGGACACCGCCGACGTGTACGCCGACGGCGACGCGGAGTCGGTGATCGGGTCCCTGCTGGGCAGCCTGGTACCCCGCGACGATCTGCTCATCGCCACGAAGGCGGGGCTGCGGCCGGGCAGCGGCCGCCGCCGGGACGGCTCCCGGGGGCACCTGCTGCGCACCCTGGAGGCCTCGCTGCGCCGGCTCGGCACCGACCACGTCGACCTCTGGCAGGTCCACGGGTACGACCCGGACACCCCGCTGGAGGAGACGCTCTCCGCGCTCGACCACGCGGTGTCCAGCGGCAAGGCCCGGTACGTCGGGGTGTCGAACTTCTCCGGCTGGCAGACCGCCCGCGCCGCCGCCTGGCAGGCCGCCTGGCCGGGGCGGGCCCCGGTGGTCGCCGCCCAGGTCGAATATTCGCTGCTGGAGCGGGGCGTGGAGCGTGAGGTGCTGCCCGCCTGCGAGGCCATGGGCCTGGGTGTGCTGCCCTGGTCGCCGCTGGGTCGCGGGGTGCTCACCGGCAAATACCGCAACGGCCGGCCGGCGGACTCGCGGGCCGTGTCGCCGCACTTCGAGCGCTTCGTCGCCACCTACCTGGAGCCGCGCTGCTCCAGCATCGTGGAGGCCGTCGCCATCGCGGCCGGCGGCCTGGGCGTGTCGCCGCTGGAGGTGGCCCTCGCGTGGGTCCGGGACCGGCCCGGGGTGACGGCGCCGATCCTCGGCGCCCGGACCGTGGGGCAGCTCCTCGGGGCGCTGCAGGTGGAGCGGATGACCCTGCCCGAGGAGATCGTCACGGCGCTGGACGACGTCTCGGCGGTGCCGGTGGGCTACCCGGAACGGGACGGCTGACCCCCCGCCGGCCGCGGGCCGGTGCGCGAAAGAGGCGACGCGGGTCACCGTCAGGGGGTGGCGGAGGGCTCCCGAGCTGGGCAGCATAGAGGCCATGGACTACGAATACGCGCCGCTGCGGTTGCCCTCGAACGTCGATCGGTTGACCGCCGCGGCGCAGCTGGCGATCCAGGCGGAGTTCTCCGGCTGGGAGCTGGCCCGGGTGCGGCTGTTCCGGGACGGCACGCGGCAGGTCATGCTGCGCCGCCGCCGGGTGAACCAGCCGCAGCCGGGCCTCTCCTACTGACGGCCGCCAGGCGGGAGCGTCCCCGGAGCCACCGCGTGGTGGCTCCGGGGGCGTCGCTGCCTAGTGGGCGTGGTCGTGCTCCTCGTCGAGCTCCAGGAACGGGTGCTCGTCGAGCCGGCCGACCAGCCGGTCGTCGGCGGCCGGCTGGAACGGGCCCACCGGGTCGTCGTCGTCGAAGGACTCCAGGTCGACCGGGGTGCCGACCTCGCTGACCATGACCACGCCGTCGAGCGGCTCCAACTCGGGCACGTCGAGGGCGGAGAGCGAGCCGTCGCCGCCCTGCAGCAGCTCCAGCACCGCCTCGCCGACCCCCTCGACCGGGGCCGGCTCGTCCTCCTCCGGGGTGCCCTCGCGGCGGGCCGCCTCGGCGGCCCGGATCAGCGCGGAGATGCTCGGGACGCGGTAGTCCCGCCGCTGCCGCACGGAGATCACCCGCGGGTGCGGGTCGGTCGCCTCGACGCCCTCGGCGCCGCCGAAGCGCTCGTCGGCCTCGTCCGGGTCGATCGACTCGACGTCCCACGGTGTCACCTCGCCGAACGCGTCGAGCAGCTGCTCGTCGTAGGCGAACGAGGCGTTGTTCAAATTGACGTACGCCTGCCAGACGGCGTCGTCGTCGATCCGGCCCTGGGCGGCGCGGACGGCGGCCAGGTGGGCGCGGGCCGCGTCGATCACCCGGTCGAGGGCGGCGTCCAGCTCACCGTGCTGGTCGGTCATGTGAGGCAGTCCCTTCGCGATGGGGGAGGTTCCGCGCCGATGGCGCGACGGGCACGGTCAGCAGCTGCGGAGGAAGCGGTCGAGAACCCGCACGCCGAACTGTAGTCCGTCCAGCGGAACCCGCTCGTCGATGCCATGGAACAGGCCGGAGAAATTGAGGTCGGCGGGCAGCCGGAGCGGCGCGAATCCGAAGCACCGGATGCCGAGCTGGGAGAACGCCTTGGCGTCGGTGCCGCCGGAGAGCATGTACGGCACCGGGCGGGCGCCCGGGTCCTCGGCGCGCAGCGCGGCGGACATCGCCTCGACCAGGTCGCCGTCGAAGGTGGTCTCCAGGGCCGGCTGGCGCTGGACGTACTCGATGGCGATGTCCGGCCCGACCAGCTCCCGCAGCTGCCGCTCCAGCACCTCGCTCTGCCCGGGCAGGCTGCGGCAGTCGATGGTGGCGGTGGCCCGGCCCGGGATGACGTTGTCCTTGTAGCCGGCGGTCAGCCGGGTCGGGTTGGCGGTGTTGCGGATGGTCGCGCCGATGATGTTGGCGATCGGGCCGAGCTTGGCGATCGCGGTCTCCGGGTCGTCGGGGTCGATCTCGATGCCGAGGACGTCCGAGATCTCGGCCAGGAACGCCCGGACGGTGTCGGTCATGACCACCGGGAAGCGGTGCCCGCCGATCCGGGCCACCGCCTCGGCGAGCGCGGTCACGGCGTTGTCGTCGTGCACCATCGAGCCGTGGCCGGGGCGGCCCTTGGCGTGCAGGCGCAGCCAGTCGATGCCCTTCTCGGCGGTCTCGATGAGGTAGAGCCGCCGCGACTCGTCCACCGAGTAGGAGAAGCCGCCGACCTCGCCGATCGCCTCCGTGCAGCCGTCGAAGAGGTGGCGGTGCCGCTGGGCGAGGAAGTGCGCGCCGTAGTCGCTGCCGGCCTCCTCGTCGGCGGTGAAGGCGAGCACGATGTCGCGGGACGGGCGGACCCCGGCGCGCTGCCAGCCGCGGACCACGGCCAGCACCATCGCGTCGAAGTCCTTCATGTCGATGGCGCCGCGGCCCCACAGGTAGCCGTCGCGGATCTCGCCGGAGAACGGGTGCACCGACCACTCGTCCGGGTCGGCGGGCACCACGTCGAGGTGCCCGTGCACGAGCAGCGCGTCCCGGCCCGGGTCGGTGCCGGGGATCCGGGCGACCAGGTTGGCCCGGCCCGGCGCGGACTCGATCAGTTCCGCGTCGACGCCGACCTCGGCGAGCTTCTCGGCGACGTACTCCGCGGCCCGGCGCTCCCCGACGCTGGTGTCGTTGTCCCCGGTGTTGGTGGTGTCGATGCGCAGCAGGTCGCGGCAGAGGTCCACGACCTCGTCGGTGGGGTCCGGTCGGGCGGAGGCGGGGTCGCTCGTCATCGCTTCTTCATACCAGCAGGGCCGGCCGGCCGGTCGCCCCCGGTCGGGGCGCGGTTTCGCGGATCGCCCGGGCGGGTACCGCCGGACCACCACACCCGTCGATCGGCTGTTCCGCGGCGCCAGACGCGCCGAGCCCGGATGGCCGTGGCCGCCAGCTCACGGAGGGCACCATGACCGTCCCCCTGCCGCCGTTGCCACCCACCGCCGACGACGCGTACCGGCCGGGCGGGCGGAGCCTGGCCGACCTCGTGGACCGGGAGCACCGGGTGCTGCTCGGGCTGGCCGAGCAGGCCGGCGACGGGAGCCTGGACCCGGCGCGCCGCCGCGAGGTGCTGGACGTGCTGACGGCCGCGGTGTCCCGGCACGTCTCCGCCGAGGAGCAGTACCTCTTCCCGGCCGCCCGGGCCGCCGTTCCGGAGAGCGTCGACCTGGTGGACCGGGAGATCGAGGCGGACGCCGCCCTGCTGACCGCGCTGAAGGGACTGTCCGGGCCGGACGACCCGGCGGTGGCCGACGTGGCCGACCGGGTGCGCCGGCACGTCAGCCGGGTCGCCGCGCTGGTGACGCCGCTGCGCGAGGTGGCCAGCGACGCCGATTTGATCCGGCTGGGCAACCGCTGGGAGATCGCCGAGGAGGCCGCCCCGACCCGGCCGCATCCGGGCACCCCGGCCACCCCGCCGTGGAACAAGATCGTCGAGCCGGCGGTGGGTGTGCTGGACAAGGTGCGCGACGTGGTCTCCGGGCGGCGGACCCGCCTCGCGGACCTGGAGCGCCCCCGCGACGTCTGACGGCTGTCCCATACAGGTATACCGATGCCGTAAGACCCTTCCGCCCAGCCGCTGGGTGGTCCTACCGTCACGTTATGAATCTGGAGCTGCGACACCTGCGGGTGGTGTGCACGATCGCGGAGACGGGGAGCGTCACCAAGGCGGCCTCCACGCTCGGCCTGGCCCAGCCGGCGCTGACCGCCCAGCTCCAACGCATCGAGCGGGCCCTGGGCGGGCCGCTGTTCGAGCGGGACCGCCGGGGCGCCCGGCCCACCGCGCTGGGTGAGCTGGTGCTGGACCGGGCCCGCGTGCTGCTGCCGGCCATGAAGGGCCTGCAGGACGAGGCGGCCCGCCTGGCTGGGGCGGGCGACGCGCTGAAACGGTACCGGTTCGGCGGGGTGAACAGCCCCATCCTCGGCCGGCTGGTGCACCGGCTCGCCGCCGAGCGTCCCGACGTGCAGATCACCATGTACGCGTCGTGGTCGGTGGACGAGCTGGCCCAGCTGGTGGCCGGCGGGCGGCTCGACTTCGCGCTCACCGGGGTGTGCGGCGACGCCACCCCGTCGGCGGAGTCCGGGCTGAGCTGGCGGGAGGTGGCCGTCGACCCGGTCTTCGTGCTCCTGCCGCAGACCCACCCGATGGCCGGCCGGGACGAGGTGCGCCTGGTCGACCTGCGCCGCGAACAGTGGGTGGCCGCGCCCGGCGACGGTTGCTTCGGCGACTGTTTCGCCGCCGCCTGCGCCCGCGCCGGCTTCACCCCCCGCAAGGTCTACGAGGCGGATGTGCGGGGCTGCCTCGACCTGGTCGACGCCGGCGAGGCGGTGGCGCTGTGCCAGGCCACCTTCCGCCCGGTGGCCGGCCTGGTGACCCGCCGGCTCGCCGGGGCGCCGCTGCGCTGGCGGCTGCTGCTCGGCTGGCACCCGGACGCCCCGGCGGCCCGGGTCGCCGAGCCGGTTTTGGAGGCGGCGATGGCGGCGTACACCGACGCGCTGGCGAACCACCCGGACTACCTGGCCTGGCTGCTGTCCCACCCGGACTTCGGCGTGCAGTCGACCACCCCGTCCGGGGTGCGAACCGCCTGAGCGCGGGTATCTGGGCGACATGACTGATCTGTACCCGGCCGCCGACCAGCGGGAGCTGCTGCGCCAGGCGGCCGCCGCGCACACCGCCGCCTCCGCCGACCTGGAGGCGTTCCTGCGCCGGTTGCCGGAGGTGCCGGAGCCGGCCGACATCACCGAGTTCGCCAACCTGCTCAGCCGGGAGGAGCGGGCTCGGGGCGAACGGCAGGACGCCGCGGACGCCGCCGGGCTGATGCTGCCCAGCATGGAGTCCGAGTAGCGGACGGCGGCGGCGCCCGGGACCGGGTCCCGGGTGCCGCCGCACCGTGCCGTCGGCGTTCCCGCGGTCAGCGTTCAAGGAGACCGCGTGCCGCGGTCAGCGTTCAAGGAGGACCGCGTCCCGCGGTCAGCGTTCAGGGAGGACCGCGTCCCGCGGTCAGCGTTCAGGGAGGACCGCGTCCCGCGGTCAGCGTTCGATGAGGACGTCGTGGCCCAGGTCGAGCAGGGAGTGCCGCCACTCGTCGTCGGCGTTGCCCCGGCTCGGCTTCTCCGCGCTGAGCGCCCGGATCCGCTCGATGGCGTCCCGCATCACCTCGATGTCCTCCGGCGTCAGGTCCACCTTGCGTTTGGTGAGCACCTGGAGGATCCGCCGCCCCGGCTCGGGCAGGTCGAGGTCCGGGTTCGGGCCGAACGCCTCCTCCCCCGAGCCGCGGGTGAGCAACCACTGCCGGAGCTGCTCGGAGGGGACGTTGACCTCGGCGTGGAAGTCGTCCCAGATCACCTCGACCTCCGGATCGAGTCGCGCCTCGCGTACCATCACGCCTCCTCTCCCGACGGCGACCCGGACGGCGTCGGGTCGCCCTCGCCCTTGTCGGTCTCCTGCTTCAAGCCCTCCGGCGGCACCTTGACCCGGGCCGGGTTTGCCGTCGGCGGCGCCACGATGGGTTCGCTGCGTTCGTCCTCCCGGGTCTCCTCGGGTTCGGTCATGTCCGCCCTCCGATCCGTCGGGGTTGGGGCGCTTTGCCTCATCGCGGATGGGACGTCGACGCGGCGGTGTAGCCGCGGTCGGTGGCGCTCACCTCGATGGCGAGCTGGCCGTCCCGCGCGTCGACGGTGACCTGCTGGCCGGGCGAGATCTCGTTCTCCAGCAGCATCCGGGAGAGCCGGTTGTCGACCTCGCGCTGGATGACCCGGCGCAGCGGCCGGGCGCCGAACTCGGGCTGGTAGCCGTGCTCGGCCAGCCAATCCACGCCTGCGGTGGTGAACTCGACCCGGATGTCCTGGGCGTGCAGCCGGCGGCGGGTCTCCTCCAGCAGCAGACCGGTGATCTGGCGCAGCTGCTCGGCCTCCAGCCGCTGGAAGATGATCACCTCGTCGATCCGGTTGATGAACTCGGGCCGGAAGTTCTCCTGCAGGCGGCGCATCAGCCGCTCGCGCAGTTCGCTGGTCTCCTGCTCGCCGGGCTCGCCGGCGCCGAAGCCGACGGTGCGCTGGGTGCCGGTGATCAGCTCCGAACCGAGGTTGCTCGTCATGATCAGTACGGTGTTCTTGAAGTTGACCGTGCGCCCCTGGCTGTCGGTGAGCCGGCCGTCGTCGAGCACCTGGAGCAGGATGTTGAACACGTCCGGGTGGGCCTTCTCGATCTCGTCGAGCAGCACCACCGCGTACGGGCGGCGGCGCACCGCCTCGGTGAGCTGGCCCGCCTCCTCGTAGCCGACGTAGCCGGGGGGCGCGCCGACCAGCCGGCTGACGGTGTGCCGCTCCTGGAACTCGCTCATGTCCACCCGGACCATCCGGTCGGCCTCGCCGAACAGCGCCTCGGCGAGGGCCCGGGCCAGCTCGGTCTTGCCGACACCGGTGGGGCCGAGGAAGAGGAAGCTGCCCATCGGCCGGTCCGGGTCGGCCAGCCCGGTACGCGAGCGGCGCACCGCCTCGGCCACCGCGCTGACCGCCTCGTCCTGGCCGACCACCCTCTCGTGCAGGTGCCCCTCCAGGCGCAGCAGACGGTCCCGTTCCTCCTCGGTGAGCTGGTTGATCGGGATGCCGGTGGCCCGCGAGACCACCTCGGCGATCTCCTTCGGCCCGACCTCGGGCACCTGGTTGGGGCCCTCGTCGCCCCGGGCGCGCCGCAGCTGGTCCTCCAGCTCGGCGGTGCGGTCACGCAGCTGGGTGGCCCGCTCGTACTGCTCGTCGGAGACGGCCTGCTCCTTGTCCCGGCGTACCTCGTCGAGCTGCTGCTCCAGCTCGCGCACGTCGGCGGCCGGCGTGCGGGTGCGCAGCCGCACCCGGGCGCCGGCCTGGTCGATCAGGTCGATCGCCTTGTCCGGCAGGTACCGGTCGGTGACGTACCGGTCGGAGAGCTCGGCGGCGGCGACCAGCGCCTCGTCGGTGAAGCGGACCTGGTGGTGCGCCTCGTACCGGTCGCGCAGGCCGCGCAGGATGGCCACGGTGTCCTCGACGGTGGGCTCGGGGACCAGCACCGGCTGGAACCGGCGGGCCAGCGCGGCGTCCTTCTCGATGCTCTTGCGGTACTCGTCCAGCGTGGTCGCGCCGATCACCCGCAGCTCGCCGCGGGCCAGGGCGGGCTTGAGCATGTTGGACGCGTCCATGCCGCCCTCGCTGCCCGCGCCGCCCGCGCCGACCAGGGTGTGGATCTCGTCCAGGAAGACGATCAGCTCCTCGCGGTGGGCGCGGATCTCGTCGATCACCTTCTTGAGCCGTTCCTCGAAGTCGCCCCGGTAGCGGGTGCCGGCGACCAGGCTGGCCAGGTCGAGCTGGATGACCCGCTTGCCGATCAGGGTCTGCGGGACGTCGCCGTCGCAGATGCGCTCGGCCAGCCCCTCCACGATGGCGGTCTTGCCGACGCCGGCCTCGCCGATCAGCACCGGGTTGTTCTTGGTGCGCCGGGACAGGATCTCCACGGCCTGCTCGATCTCGTCGGCCCGGCCGATCACGGGGTCGATCTGGTCCATCCGGGCCAGGTCGGTGAGATCCTGGCCGTACTGGTCGAGGGTGGGGGTGCCGCGGTCCGGCTTCGGGCCGGTCATCGGGCCGCGCTCGGCGCTGGCCGCCTGGAGCGACTCGGGCTGGATCCGCCCGGCGGCGAGCATCCGGCCGGCCGGCGACTCCGGGTTGAGCGGCAGGGCCATGAGGATGTGCTCGGGGCCGATGTAGTTGGCGCCCATGGCCCGGGACAGCTGATGGGCGTCGAGCAGCGCCCGCTTGGCGGCCGGGGTGAGCGACAGGTTCGGCGGGACCTCGCCCCGGGGCGCACCGTCACCTCGCCCGCCGAGGGCGTTGACCAGCGCGTCCGGGTCGGCGCCGGCCCGGCGGACCAGGTCGCGCAGCGGCTCGCGCTGCAACGCCGCCCACAACAGGTGGTCGGTGTCCAGGTCGTTGCTGTGCTTCTGGGCCGCGCGGCGGGCGGCGTCGGCCAGCATCTCCCGCGCGTCGGCGGTCATGAGCCGGGTGATGTCGACCCGGTGCGCCGGCCGGCGTCCCCCCTCGCCCCGCCCGAAATACCGGGCCAGGAACTCGTCCCACGGGTCGTTGCCGAAGTCACCGGGTCCCATCATTCTGTCCTCCGCAGTCGGTCGGCACGGCCGCCGGGACGCGTCATGGCGCGGCACGGTCGGCGGTGGCTACCCGGCGGTCGGCGCGACAAACGCGGACGGGTGGCAGGCTGGGGGCATGGAGACCCGGCCCCTGCTGATCGTCGACGGCGCGAACGTGGTGGGTTCGCGGCCGGACGGCTGGTGGCGGGACCGGGCGGGGGCGGCCGCCCGGCTGCGCGACGCGCTGGTGCCCGTCGCCGAGGCGGGCATGCCGCCGGAGCTGCCGCCGCCGGTGGAGGTGGTGCTCGTGGTGGAGGGCGCGGCCCGGGACGTCCCGGCCGTGCCCGGGGTCGCCGTGGTCTCCGCGCCCGGCTCCGGCGACGACACGATCGTGGCGCTGGTCGCGGCCGCGCCGGAGCGCCGCCGGGCGGTGGTCACCGCCGACCGGGAGCTGCGGGCCCGGGTGGGCGCGCTCGGCGCCGAGGTGTACGGCCCGCGCCGGCTGCCCCGCTGACCGGTCTCCGGGACGCCGGCGCGTCCCGTCCACGGGACCCGTGGGTCCGGCGGTGGGACCGGCGGGCCCCGCCGTGGGGCGTCTTTCCGCACGTCAGAGCGACAATCGGACAGCCGGGCAGGAACGCCGCGAGGGTGGATGTTCTCCCGCCCATCGGGATGGGTTGTAATGGAGATCTCCCCGCCCCCAGGAGGTCCCCCGTGGCGAGCGTCGCCGAGCTGAAGGCAGCCATCGATGTCGCTCTCCAACAGATAGGAGACGGGCAGACAGCGGTGCAGGCGGCCGGGGAGAAACTGGCCGAGGCGCAGCAGACCCTGGCCGGCGCGCTGGAGGGCAGCGGCCACGAGACCGTCGAGGCGGCCCAGGCCTCGCTGACCCAGGCCAGCCAGGAGCTGGAGGAGTGTCTCGCCGCCACGCTCGTGGCGGTCGAGCAGGCGCAGCTCTACGTCGCCACCCTCTGAGGACCGGTCGTGTCCATCGTCGAGGACATCGGCGCGCAGGTCCGCGCCGCCGCCGAGGAACTGCCCCTGGCCCAGCTCGCCGCGGCGCTGGAGAAGTTCGGCCAGGCCAGCGAGCGGCTGCGCTGGGTGCGCCAGGAATCGGCCAACCCCATGGGGGTGCCGGAGCTGTCCGCCGCGACCGAGCACGCCGAGACCGCCGGCTACGCGCTGCGGGTGGCGCAGGAGCAGCTGTCGGCGTACCTGGCCGCGATCGGGCTGGCCGCCGACGGGGCACAAGCGCCGAAGGCCGCGGACCGCCGGCCGCGGCACGACGCGGCCCGTGGCGAGGTCGCACCCCCCGCCCCGGGCGCCGCCCCGGACCCCGACGAGCAGCCGGCGGTGCGGCGCTGGTGGGCGGTGCGGGTCGCGGAGCTGACCGGCGGCCGGGAGGGCGCACCAAACGAGCCCGACGAGCGGGTCGCCGACTCCCGCGAGCTGCTGCGCCGGGTGGTGACCGGGATCCGCGCCGGCGACCGGGACCGGCTGCACCGGGAGCTGCGCCGGGCCCACGCCGACATCGGGCTGGGGCTGGCGGCGATCGCCCCGCCGATGCTGCGCGGCCTGGCCGGCGAGCTGCTCGGCCACCCGCCGCGCGCCGACGACCTGGGCCGGCTACGCCGGGAGCTGGACGGACGCGTCCGTGACCTGCTGCCCGGCCTGCCCCCGCCGGTGCTGGACACCCTGCTCACCCGGGTCTGCCGGATGCCCCCGCCGCGCCGCGCCGAGGACCAGGAGCAGCCGCACGCCGCCGACCCGGCGGTCACGGCCGGCGTGGTCACCGGGGTGCTGCTCGACCGGCTCGGCCGGGACCTGCCGAAGGACACCGACGACCGGGAGCCGTCCCGTGGCTGACGTCCGCGCGCAACTCGTGACGCGGGTCCGGGGGATGCTCTCCGAGGCCCTGGGCACCACCCGGACCCGCCTCGTCGCCGCCGACGCCGACCTGGTCGCCGCCCGCGACCGGCTGGCCCGGGTGCGGCGGGCCGCCGCGGCCGTGCCGGAGCGGGTGGGCACGGCGCGGGACCAGCGGCTCGCCGAGATCGACGCCCGGCATGCCGCCCGGATCGCCGAGCTGGCCCGCCGGGCCGCCGCCGCGGCCGGGCGGGAGGCCCCGGGCGCGGCGTCCGCGCCGTGGGACGGCTGGCGGGCCACCCCCGCCGGCCGGGCCGAGCCGCCCGGCGCCGTCCGGGTCGGCACGGTACGCATCCCCGGCGCCGAGCCGGTCCCGGCGCTGGTTCCGCTGCTCGACGCCGGGCACGTGCACCTCGCCGGCAGCGACCGGGAGGGCGTCGCCGCGGTCGTGCCCGCGCTGCTGCTGCGCTCGGTCGGCCGGGCCGACCCCGGCGCGGTCCGGCTCTTCGGGTACGACCCGGAGCACCTGGGCGGCGGGCTGGCCGGGTTCGCCCCGCTCGGCACCGCCGGGCTGCTCACCTTCGTCGGCCCCGGCGGCCTGGGCCGGCTCCTCGACGACCTGGTGGAGCAGATCCGCCGGATCAACGAGACCGTGCTGGCCGGCGAGTACGCGTCGCTGCGCGAGCTGGCGGCCGCGACCGGCCGGCGCCCGGAGCCGTGGCGGGTGGCGGTGCTGCTCGGCGGCGACGAGCTGTCCCGGCACGAGCGCGGCCAACTGGACCGGGTGGTGCGCACCGGGGCGGCCTGCGGCGTGCACCTGGTGGTCCGCGGCATCGACCTGCCCGACGGGCCGACCGTCACGCGGGTGGTGGTGGACCCGGACGACGCCCGGATCGGCGGCCTGCCGGTGGCGCTCGACGCCCCACCGCCGGCCGGGCTGGTCACCGAGACCTGCCGCGAGGTGGCCTCCCGGGTCAACGCCGGCCCACCGCCGGCGCCCTTCACCGACCTGCTCCCCCCGGCCGGGGAATACTGGCGGGAGGACTCGGCGCACGGGCTCACCGCGCCGATCGGCGAGGGCCCGCACGGGCGGCCGGTGCTGCTCACCCTCGGCGACTACCCGCCGCACGCGCTCATCGGCGGCCCGTCCGGCACCGGCAAGACCAACCTGATCTTCGCGTGGATCGGCGCGCTCGCCGCCCGCTACTCCCCCGCCGAGCTGGAGTTCTACCTGCTCGACTTCAAGGAGGGGGTGTCCTTCGCCCGGTTCGCCCAGGGCCGGCGGGACCCGAGCTGGCTGCCGCACATGCGGCTGGTCGGGATCAACGTGAACACCGACCGGGAGTTCGGGCTGGCGCTGCTGCGGTTCCTCGCCGAGGAGCTGCGCCGCCGGGCCGACGCGGCGAAGAAGCACGAGGTCACCAAGCTGGCCGAGCTGCGCGCCGTGGACCCGACCGGGCACTGGCCGCGGATCGTGGCGGTGGTCGACGAGTTCCAGGCGCTGCTCGCCGGCCGGGACGTGGTCGCCCGGGAGGCCGCCGACCTGCTGGAGGACCTGGCCCGGCGGGGCCGGTCGCAGGGCATCCACCTGGTCCTCGCCTCGCAGGACGTGCGCGGCATCGAGGCGCTGTGGGGGCGGCCCGCCCTGGTCGCCCAGTTCACCCTGCGTATCGCGCTGCCCAAGGCGCTGCGGATCCTGGCCGAACGCAACGACGCCGCGCAGTCGCTGCCCCGGCACCACGCCGTGGTCAACGCCGAGTCCGGCCTGGCCGAGGGAAACGAGGTGGCCCGCATCCCGTCGGCCGGCGACTGGGAGACGTGGAGCCAGCTCCAGCACCGGCTGTGGCGGATGCGCCCGCAGGACGCCGCCCCGGCCCGGCTCTTCGACGGCGACGCGATCCCGAGGCTGGCCGAGGCGCCCGACTTCCGGGCGCTCACCGCCCCCGAGCAGGGGGTGCCACGCAGCGCGGTCGCGCTGCTCGGCGAGATCATCGACGTGCAGGCCCGCTCGGCGGCGCTGCGGCTGCCCCGCGCCCCCGGGCGGAACCTGGCCGTGCTCGGCACCCGGGTCGACGAGGCGTGCGCGGTGCTCGACGCCGCCGCCCGCTCCCTGGCCCGGCAGTACCGGCCCGGCACCGCCCGGTTCTCCATCGCGTGCCTCGACCCGGACGCCGACCCGGCCGCCCGCGCCCTCTACGAGGACCTGGCCGACGACGCCGCCTGGTACGACGAGGAGACGGTGCCGGAGCTGATGGCCGAGGTGGGCGACGCGCTCGGCGCGCCGGGCACCCCGCAGACCCCGCACTTCCTGCTGCTGTACGCGGTGGACGCGGCGGCCGGGCAGCTCGCCGGGAAGGCGGGACGGCGGACCGGGCTGGAGCAGCTGCGCCGGATCCTGCACGACGGGCCGGAGCGGCGTACCCACGTGCTGGCCTGGTGGCGCGGCGTGGCCCGGATGCGGGTCGACCTGGGCGGGCCGGCGGCGCGCACCGACCAGATCGGCGCCTGGGTGGCGCTCGACGTGCAAGGCGCCGAGCTGGGCTCCTCGCTCTATCCGGGCACCGGCGGGCCGGACTGGTACCCCCGCCCGTGGCGGGGCCTCTACTTCGACCGGGCGGTGCACCGCACCGGACAGGTGATCATCCCTTATGGTCCGTCCCGATGAACGCACCGGTTGCCAGTGACACGTACGCCGCCCACGTCCGCCGGCTCGCCGACCTGACCGCCCGGGTGGCCGCCCAGCGTGCCGAGGCGCACGGCTGGTACGCGCAGCAGGTCGCCGCCGCCGACCGCGCGGTGGCCGACGCCGCCGAGCAGGTGCGGCAGGCCGAGGCCGAGGTGGCCGAGGCGCGGCGGATGGTGGAGCGGGTGGACACCGAGGCGACCCACCTGTGGGGGCAGCTCCGGGAGCGCATCGGCGCCGGCGGGCGGCGGCTGGGTGACCCGCCCGGGCCGGCCCGCGACGCCGCCGGGGACCCGGTGCCGCTGCTGCGCGGGGTACGGGAGCTGCTGGACCGCACCCGGCAGCCGGGCGAGCTGCCCGGCTCGGCCAACCCGCTGCTGGTCGGCTGCGGCATCGGCGGCGCGCTGGTGGCGTACGCCCTGGGCGCGGGGGCACGGGCGCTGGGCGCCGGCTCCGGCGGGGACCTGGCGGTCGGCATGCCGGTGCTGGCCCTGGTCGTGACGCTGCTCGGCCCGCTGGTCGGGCTGGCGCCGGCCCGGCTGCTGGCCGACCGCCGCCACGCCGTGCTGACCCCCCGCCCGATCCTGCTGGTCGCCGCCGCCGGCCTGGCGACGACGGCCCTCCTGCTGACCCTGACCTTCACCCGCTGACCCGACCCGGCGGGCCCTGCCGGGCCGGGCCTCGGCCCGGTCCGGGCACCGGGTCGGCCCGGCTCGGTGATCATGAAGTTGTTGCCGCGACACGCCGTGGCCGAGGGCGATAACTTCATGATCACCGACGCTGGGCCGGGCGGTGGGCACGGGTGAGGGTGGGGTGCGGGGGTCAGGCCGGGGTCAGGACGGCTTCCTTCAGGAGGCGGCGGGTCAGGACCAGGCGGTCGGCGTCGTCGTCCAGGCCGGGCAGATCGCCGACCCGGGTCACCTCGCCGGCCAGCAGCGCGCGCAGCGCCGGCTCGCAGGTGCCGGGCAGGGTGATGGTGCGGTCGACGAGGCGCAGCGCCACCTTCCCGTCCCCCGTGGGGGTGAGCTGCCAGCGCAGCCCGGCCCGGGGCGCGACCCGGCTGTCCGGGTCGAGCGCCGCCAGGGCGGCGGCCTGGGCGAGGGGCCGGATCGGCGCCGGGCGGGCGGCCGGCCAGGCCCGGTCGCGCAGCCGCGCGGCCACCGCGGCCGGATCGGCCCGCAGCAGCCAGTCGCGCAGCGCCTCGACCGTCTCGGTCAGCTCCGGCTCGATGGCGTCCGGGTCGGCCACGTCGACGCCGAACGGCAGCCCGGCGCGCAGCCGCGCGTCCTCGGCGGAGAGCGCCAGCAGCTCCTCGACCAGGGCGTACCGGGTCAGCGCCCGGATGCCGACGGTCAGGTGCAGCGAGCTGCACTCCTGCGCCTCGGCGCTGTGCAGCCAGCCGCGCGGCAGGTAGAGCGCGTCGCCGGGTTCGAGCACCACGTCCAGCGCGGGCCGGCCCTCGGCGACCGCGGAGACCTCGTCGGCCCGGCCGCCCCATGGCTGCTTCTCCAGCGGGTCGGGCAGCACCGGCGGGTGGATCCGCCAGTGCTTGCGCCCGTCCACCTGGAGCACGAACACGTCGTGGGTGTCGTAGTGGGTGGCGAAGCCCTGGTTGCCGGCCGGGGTCAGGTAGGCGTTGACCTGCAACGGCTGGGCCAGCGCGGCGCCCAGATCGCGGGCGAAGTCGACAAGCGCCGGCCAGGTCCGGTGCAGGCCCTGGAGGACCAGGGTGGCGCCGTCGGCGTACAGGGCGAGGATCTTCTCATCGAGGACCTGGTCGCCGATCTCGGCGCCCGCGCCGCCGCCGCCGGTGAACCGCGCCGCCGGCACCAACTGGCCTTCCTTGGCGACCCGCAGGAACGGGGTACGCAGGCCGCGCCGGCTGAGCAGCTCGTCGGCGTCGGCGGGGCTGAGCAGGTCCGTGAAGCCGGCCGGGTTGGGCAGCTCGGCGGCCCGGGACAGCAGCGGGCTGCGCCCCCAGTGGTCGGCGGCGAACTTGGCCGGCTCGACCGCCACGCAGCGGGCGAGGGCGTCGGCCGCGGAAGACGGAACCGCCGGGCGGCCGTGGCCGCCCGGCGGGTCGAGGTGCGTCACGGCGATCCGTCAGGCGCTGCCGTCGGCGCCGCCGTCGCGCTGACCGGGGGTCGCGCCGCCGTCGGCCGGGCCCTCGGCGCTGCCGTCCGCGCCACCGTCGTGCTGGCCCGGGGTCGCGCCACCGTCGGCCGGGCCCTCCGCGCCGGTGTCGGCACCCTCGTCCAGGCCGCGCTCCGCGCCACGGTCCGCGCCGCCGTCGGCGCCGCCGTCCTGCTGGCCCGGGGTCGCGCCACCGTCGGCCGGGCCCTCGGCACCGCCGCCGCCGGTGGTCTGCATGTCGTCGTCGTTGAGTGCCATGGGTCTCCCTCGGTGTGCCGCCCCGGCGTCGGGGTCCGTGTGCAGCGGGTGGTACCCCACGCCCGATCTTCTCTAACCACACCGTAGACGCCGCGACCGCGCCGCACGGACGGTTCGCCGCGCCCCGGCGAGCTCGGCGGGCGGCGGGGCGCGTCCGGTGCCAGGATGGCGGGAAGGAGCACGCGGGAAGGGGGTGGCCGTGGGGCAACCGGAGCCCTTGACGCCGCTGGCCGAGGACTGGCAGCGGGCGCTCGCCGTGGTGGCCCACCCGGACGACCTGGAGTTCGGCGCGGCCGCCGCGGTGGCGCGCTGGACCGGGCAGGGCAAGGAGGTCGTCTACTGCCTGCTCACCAGCGGCGAGGCGGGCATCGACGGCATGCCGCCGGAGCGCAGCCGGGTGCTGCGGGAGGAGGAGCAGCGGGCGTCCGCCGCCGTGGTCGGGGTGGACACCGTGGAGTTCCTCGGCCTCCCCGACGGCCTGTTGGAGTACGGCGTGGCGCTGCGCCGCGCGATCGCCGCCGTGGTGCGCCGGCACCGCCCGGACATCGTGGTCACCAACAACTTCCGGGACACCTGGGACGGGGCGTACGCGCTGAACCAGGCCGACCACATCGCCTGCGGCCGGGCCACGCTGGACGCCGTCCGCGACGCGGGCAACCGCTGGATCTTCCCCGAGCAGCTCACCGACGGGGTGGGGCCGTGGTCCCGGGTCCGCGAGGTGTGGGCGGCCGGCTCCCCGCAGGCCGGGCACGGGGTGGACGTGACGGCCAGCTTCGACCGGGGGGTGGCGTCGCTGCGGGCGCACGGGGCGTACCTGAGCGGGCTGGGCGACGGCGGTTTCGATGCCGAGGAGTTCCTCGAGGGGCTGGCCCGGCCGGCCGGTGCCCGGCTGGGCGTCCGGTACGGGGCCGCCTTCGAGGTGTTCCGGATCGACCTCGCCTAGGCGGCCGCGATGATCCTGGTCGGCACGTCGGGCTGGCAGTACCGGGACTGGCGGGAGCGCTTCTACCCGGCGAAGCTGCCGCAGCGGCTCTGGCTGGAGCACTTCGCCGCGCGGTTCGCCACGGTCGAGGTCAACAACGCCTTCTACCGGCTGCCCGAGCGGGACACGTTCGTGGCCTGGCGGGACCGCACGCCCGACGACTTCTGCGTGGCGGTGAAGATGAGCCGCTACCTCACCCACATCAAGCGGCTGCGGGAGCCGGCCGAGCCGGTGGCCCGCTTCCTGGACCGGGCGACCGGGCTGGGCGACCGGCTCGGGCCCGTGCTGGTCCAGCTGCCGCCCACCATGCGGGCCGACCCCGCGGCCCTGGACGCGACGCTGCGGCTGTTCCCCGCCGAGGTGCGGGTGGCCGTGGAGCCCCGGCACCCGTCCTGGTGGACCGACGACACCCGGCGGGTCCTGGAGCGTCACCGGGCGGCGCTGGTCTGGGCGGACCGGCTGAGCCGCCCGGTCACCCCGCTGTGGCGCACCACCGACTTCGGCTACCTCCGGCTGCACGAGGGCCGGGCCCGGCCCTGGCCCCGCTACGGCCGCGCCGCGCTGGCCACCTGGGTGCGCCGGCTGGCCGCCGCCTTCCCGGGCGGCGAGCCGGCGTACGTCTACTTCAACAACGACCCGGGCGGCGCGGCCATCGTCGACGCGGTGGCCTTCGCCGGGCTGGCCCGGCGGGCCGGGCTGCCGGTCACCCGGACGCCGCCGGCCCGCCCCGCCGGTGCGGCGGAGCGGGCCGGGAACGGAGCCGGTCAGGGAATCATCTGACCCAGGTCCTTCGGCATGGTGGCCTTCACGTCCTCCCACTCGCCCTGCGTCACGTGCCGGCGCAGGGTGTCCAGCACCACCTGCACCACCCGCTGCGGGCCGCCCTCCACGTCGTACGGGAAGCCCTGGCGGACCTCGTAGAGGAAGTCGTCGCGGTTCAGCTTGATCGGCACGTTCTGCGGCTGCCAGCCGTCGAAGTAGATGCCGCGCACCAGCACCGGCAACTGCTGGGCGAACTCGGCGCTCTCCTGCACCGGCATCCGGTCCCGCAGCAGGTGCAGCACCGTGCGCAGCGCCGCGTAGGACTGGTTGCGCTGCGCCTTCGGCCAGCCGTACGCCGACTCAATCTCCTTGAGGATCACGTTCGTCTTGTCCAGCGAGGACTCGAACGCGGAAATCAACTGCTCAGCCATCTCCCCACCCCCGTGCGTCGCTTTCCCAGCGTCGGTCGTCGGTGCGTCGCGGCGGCCCGCTGGGCCCCCGCCAGAGCCGGGTCGGGCTGAACCGACCGGGCCGCCCGCCCCGCCGGGGCGCGTCGGGAGTCCCGACCACGTGCAGCACCCCGCCACGGCGTCGATCCGCTACGACCCGCACCGTCATGACCCCACCTCCTCCTCGGCCGCGCGGTCGCGCCGGTCGACGGACCGCGCACACCGTCCATGCTGCTGGCGCACCGGGTGAGGCGCCCTCACCCCGTGCGGGTGAACCGTCAGCCGGCGTCGAGCAGGCCCGCCAGGGTGGTCCCGTTGCGCTGGGCGTAGTCGCGGTAGCAGTTGTTCATGAGCACGTGGGTGTGCTCGGCCTCGCCGGCCAGCTCGCGCAGCTTCGGCGCCCAGTCGCGCAGTTCCCGCTCGGAGTAGTCGTAGCCGAACTTCTCGTGGATGTCCTTGCTGGTCCACTTGTCGCTGTGCCCGTGGAAGCGCACCACCGCGAGGTCCGCGGTGGCCGCCAGCACCGGGGGTACGGACGACTTGTGTCCCTGCGGCATGTCCACGCAGACGAACGGCAGCTCGTGTTGGCGCAGGAAGCCCAGCGTCTCCTCGGCGTTGTCGCCGTCGAACCAGGAGGCGTGCCGGAACTCGAAGGCGGGGCGCAGCGGCGCGCACCGGCGTGCCACCTCGAGCAGGTACTGCTTGTTGTCCCGCCGGATGGTGAACCAGGGCGGGAACTGGAACAGGATGGCGCCCAGCTTGCCGGCGTCGACCAGCGGGTCCAGGGCGGACAGGAACCGGGTCCAGACCTCCTCGTACGCCTGCGGCGGCAGGTCGTCCGGGTAGAGGTTCTTCTTCTCCGTGTCCGGGCGCAGGTCCTTGTAGAGCGCGGAGACCCGGGTCGGGTGCCCGGTCAGCAGGCTGAACGCCTTGATGTTGAAGGTGAAGCCGGGCGGGGTGCGGTCCACCCACAGCTGCGCGGTCCGCTCGGCGGGCGGCGAGTAGTAGGTGGCGTCGACCTCGACCAGCGGGAACTGCCGCGCGTAATAGGAGAGCCGTTTCTCCGCGGTGTCGGCGCTCGCCGGGTACCAGCCGGAGTCGAGCAGGGTCCGGTCGGTCCAGGAGGCGGTGCCCACCTTGATGTCACCCATCTGGTGAGTCCACCGCTACCGGGACCGACCGGCAACCCGGGCGACGTTCAGGCCGCCCGCCGCTCCCGGGTCTGCTTGCAGGACACGCAGGACGTGGCGGACGGGAAGATCTCCAGCCGCTCGACCGGGATCGGCGCGGTGCACCCCTCGCAGAAGCCGTAGGTGCCCTCGTCGAGCCGGGTGAGCGCGTGCTCGAACTGGGCGCGCCGGTCGAGGATGGTGCGCAGCAGGGACTGGGCGGTGTCCCGCTCGGCGGTCTTGGTGCCGCTGTCGGCCTGGTCGTCGCCGGCGGTGTCGCCGACCTCGACCAGCCGGAGGACCTGGCTCTGCAGCACGGCCTGCTCGTACTCCGCGGTCAGCTCGTCGTACCGCGACGTCAGGGACTGCCGGATCTGGTCGACCTCCGCCTGGGAGCGGCCCGTGGCTGTCGTGTCGTGGACGAGCATCGCTGCCTGCCTTTCCTGGGGCCTCATAACACCTCCGGGGCGCGAGCGCCCCGGAACGTGGTCCGATGGATGCCCGGGCGAGATCACCCGTGCTCTGTGAGCCGGGCGATTACCCACCCGCTCCACGGGCCAAACCGCGGATTTCCGCGTTCTTCGTCGCCGTTCCTGCCCGGCTGCGCCGTCCGGGGCGTCCCCGTCCCTGCCGCCCCGGCCGCGGTCGTCCCGAATCGGGCCGGCCGCCCGGGTCAGCCGGCCTCGACCAGGGCGGGGTGCCGCGGGTCGTCGGCGCGGACCACCACGTCGGCGAAGGACGCCGGGTCGACCTCGTCGGCGTACCGGGCGAACGCCGGCAGGGTCCAGCGCAGCTCGGGGTCGGTCCGCCGGTCCAGCGCCGCCGGGGAGAGCACCAGGTGGACGGCCACGTCGAACGGCAGGCCGCCGCCGAGCAGCAGCGCGCCGCTGACCAGGACCACCCCGCCGGGCGGCAGGTCGACGTACGAGGCGCGGCTGGCCCGGTCGGCGGCGGCGTCCCACAGCGACGGAAGCAGTCGGCCCGACCCGGCCGGCCCGGCCGGGTCGAGCACCTCCCGGCGCAGGCCCGCCTCGTCGACCCAGCCCTCGTAGTAGGCGTCCGGATTGGTCCGGCCGTGCTCGAGGCGGACCGAGGCGGGCCGGAGGAAGTCGGCGGCCCGCACGTGCAGGACCGGGCGGCCGGCGGCGCGCAGCGGGTCGACCAGGGCGGCGGCGAGGACGTCCGGCTCGGCGGCCGGCGGCCCGTCCACGGCCACCCGCAGCCGGCCGGGCACGGCGGCGCCGGCGAGCCGGTCGGCCAGCTCGGCGACGAGCAGCTCGGGCGTGATGGGGCGGACGCGCATCCGATCATCCTGCCCGGCGGGACGGGTCACCATGCGATCGGCCGGGGCTCCGTCCCTGAGGAGCGCGTCACGGTGCGATCGGCCGGGCGGTCGGGGCTCCGTCCGGAGGCGATCGGCACGTGGCGGCCGGACCCGGGGCGGTGTCAGCCGGTGCGGTCGATGGTGACCCGGGCGTCGTCGGCGAGCCGGTAGCCGACGCCGTAGACGGTGGTGACCAGCGGGACATCCACTCCGACCTTGCCGCGCAGGCGGCGCACGTGCACGTCCACGGTGCGGACGCCAGCGTGCTCGTAGCCCCAGACGGCATTGAGAAGTTGCAGCCGGGTGAACACCCGGCGGGGGTGCGCGACGAGGTGCAGCAGCAGGTCGAACTCCAGCCGGGTCAGCGGCAGCGGCTCGCCGTCGCGGAGCACGGACCGGGACGCGGCCAGGATGTGCAGGGTCGGGATGGTCGGCGCGAGCGGACGCCCTGGCGCGCGGTTGGCCGGCACCGCGTCGGGGCGGCGCTCCGCCGGGGCGGCGCCGGTGCTGATCACGGCATCGCCGCGTTCGAGCAGCTCACGGGCCGCGTCGAGCAGCCGGCGGGCGGCCGGGGTGAGCGACTCCTCGCAGGCCAGCGGGATGTTCAGCGTGACCGTGAGCATGGGCGCCGAGGTGTTGGCGGGACGGCGCTGGCCGCCGGGGGGACGACCCGGAACCGCGGGTTGGGACGTATGCCATCCGGCGCGCGACGAGGCGGGGCTGACCGACATGGTCCTCCTTGGCTGGTCCGGGTATCTCCCCACGGCCCGGGACGCCGCTTCATCGATGCTTCCCGGCGCCTGTGCGAGGGTCAAGGGGCGGCTGCGTTGCATGAATGTGACAATTGACGAACACATCGGAGCCGGATGCTCGCTCTGCGTACGAGGCCCGTTGATTACAGCAGAGCGACGAGTTGACCCGGTACGGGGGGTCCCCGGCCGGTTCACAATGGCCGGTGCACGCGCAAACGTGAACGCGGCGCACCCGCGAACCGGGTACGCCGCGCAGGGGACGGCGGCGCCTCAGCGCTCGCGGTCCAGCACGATCCGGGCCTCGTCGGCCAGCCGGTAGCCGATGCCGTACACCGTGGTCACCAGCGGCGTGTCGACGCCCAGCTTGGCCCGCAGCCGGCGCACGTGGACGTCGACGGTGCGGGCGACCGCGTGCTCGTAGCCCCAGACGTTGGCGAGAAGTTGCAACCGGGTGAACACCCGCCGGGGATGTTCGGCGAGGAAGAGCAGGAGGTCGTACTCGATCCGGGTGAGGGTCACCTGGACGCCGTCGTGGCGGATCCGCCGGGTGCCGGTCAGGATGCGTACGGTGCCGGGCTCCTCGGCCCCGGCGGGCGGCGCGGGCGGCTCCGGCGGCGCGGCGGCGCGGCGCAGGTCGAGCACGGCGCGGGCGGCCCGGTGTTCCTCGGGCCGGAGCAGGCCCTCACCGGAGGCGGCCAGTTCGTCCAGCAGGTCGACCAGCCGCGCCAGGCCGGGCGTCAGCGCGCCGGCGCCCAGGTCGAGGGTGATGGTCAGGGTCGGGGCGGTGCGCGGCCGGTGCGGCGCGACGCGGTCGGGGCGGCCCGGTCGGGCCGGACGGGAGGAGATGGCGACGACGGACATGGGAGCCTCCTGTGCGGGCGGTCGCCCCGCCCCACCGGGGGTGCGGCGGGGCGGTCAGCGGGGCGCCCGGCCGGCGGTCACCGGGGGCGCGGCGGGTGAGGGTCGGAGCGGCGGGGTCGGGCCGAGGGTGGGCAGGCCGGCGATGCGCCAGGCGGCGAAGCCGCCCGCCACGTCGGTGGCCCGGTGCAGGCCGAGGTCCTGGAGGGCGGCGGCGGCCAGCGACGAGGTGTAGCCCTCCTGGCAGAGGACGACCACCGGCACGCCGTAGTCGACGGCCTGGGGCAGCCGGGCCGCGCAGCGCGGGTCGAAGCGCCACTCCAGGACGTTGCGCTCGACGGCGAGGGCGCCCGGCACGGTGCCGTGGGCGGCGCGCTGGCCGGCGGGCCGGATGTCGACGAGCAGGGCCCCGCCCCGGACCGCCAGGTGGGCCTGCTCGGGGTCGAGGCGGCGCAGCCGCGCGCGGGCGGCGGCGAGGATCTCGTCAATGCCCCGGGAGCCGGGCGGTGGGACCGGACAGCTCTCGGAGCGGGTGGGGGTGTGCGCCATCGTGGCGTCCTTTCCAGGGGCGACGGTCGGGGTCGGAGCGCGGGCCGGTTCACCAGGCGACCCCGGCCTCAGCCACCTCGGCGACCAGGAGCCGCCCGGCGTCGAGGCGGTAGCGGGTCATCCGGCGCAGCGCGGGCCGGTAGACGTGCACGCTGGCGGCCGGCTGGCCGCTCCGGTTGGTGACCACGTGGACGTGCCGGGGGCCGAAGCGGCGGCCGGCGCCCGCGGCGAGCTGGTGCGGGCGCAGCCGGCCGCCGGTGACGGTCTCCTCGGTGAGGGCGCCGGCGACGACCAGGAAGGCGCCCGAGGATCCGCCGTGGTCGTGCAGATCGGTGCCCTGCCCGGGCAGCCAGCTCAGCGCCCACACCTCGTGCTCGGCGTCGGCGGCGAGCCGCGCGTACCACCGCTGCGCGTGGTCGAAGCGCAGCGGCACGGGCCAGCCGGTCGGATCGGCCCACCGGGCGGCGACGGCGAGCAGGTCGGACGGGTCGGAGCTGGTCATGGGCGGGGCGTCCTCACGGTACGGGGGCGGCGTTGCCCCCTCAGCATAGCCTCTAAATCCTATGGGTTTAGTAGGTAATACCGCATGCTGGGACGCTTCGGTCCGCGTGCCGGGAGGTCAGCGAAGGACGGGCGGTTCCACCCGGTAGCCGGGGACCGACGGCCAGCGCACCGTGAGCACCACCGACTCGCGCTCGGCGTACCAGGAGTGGTCCACGCCCCGACCCCAGACCACGTAGTCGCCGGGCGCGCGCAGCACCACGGTGCGATCCGGCAGCTCGATCCGGAACGCTCCACTGATCAGCACCAGCAGGGCGGTACGTCGCTCGCCGGTGGCCCATTGCGAGCGGGTCTCCCCCGCGGGGTGCACGCCCCACTTCACCTCGACCTCGGTGCTGTGCCGGACGTCGCCGGGCGGCTTGAAGTGGCCCAGCAGCCAGCCCGCGTCGGTCGCCCCGTCCACCGCCGCGTTGCCGACGTACACCCGATCGTCCATCCGCGCCTCCCGTGCCGGCTCGGCAAGCTACCAGGCAGCCCGACGGGACCGGCCGCGGGACGGTATACAAGGGCGGTGGAGGATCCCGTACCCGAGCAGATGCGCGCGGCGGCCGGCGCGCTGCTGGCGGCGCTCGACGAGCCGGCCCGACAGCGGGCCCGGCACGACTTCGACGACGAGCCGGCGCGCCGGTGGCTGGAGTACCGGCCCCGGCCCCGCCCCGGCGTCAGCCTCGCCGACCTGACCCTCGCCGCCCGCAAGGCGGCCCACCGGCTGCTGGCCACCGCGCTCAGCCCCGCCGCCTACGCCCAGGCCATGGCCGTGGTGGCGCTGGAGGAGGTGCTGGACCGGGCGGAGAGCTGGCAGCGTGGCCGGCACAGCGGCGACTACTGGGTGGCGGTCTTCGGCGACCCGACCCGCGACGACCGGTGGGCGTGGCGGTTCGAGGGGCACCACCTGTCGGTCAGCATGACCGTGGTCGACGACCAGGTCTCCCCCGCCCCGGTCTTCCTGGGCGCCAACCCGGCCACCGTTCGGCACGCCGGCCGGCCGGTCTCCCGGCCGCTCGGGCCGGAGGAGGACCTCGCCCGGGAGCTGCTCGACGCCATCGGGCCGGCCGGCCGGGCCGCCGCGATCGTCACCGACGAGGCGCCGGCCGACATCATCAGCGCCACCCGGCCCACCGCGCCGGGGCGGCTCGACCCGCTCGGCGTGCCCCGCGGCCGGCTCGCCCCGTCGGGCCGGGCGCTGCTCGACGGGCTCGTCGCGCTCTACCTCGACCGGCTCCCGCCGGAGCTGGCCACCCGGGAGGCGCGCCGGCTCGCCGGCGGCGAGCTGCACTTCGCCTGGGCGGGCCCGGTCGGCCCGGGCTGGCGGCACTACTACCGGATCCAGGGCGACGACCTGCTGATCGAGTACGACAACACCGCCGAGGACGGCAACCACGCGCACACCGTGCTGCGCCGCCCGGACAGCGACTTCGGCGCCGATGTGCTGGCCGCCCACCGCTCCGCCGCGCACTGACCCCGGCCGGGTCAGGGGCGGCGGGCCTCGATGAGGAAGCGCTGGGCGTGCGCCACGAACGGGCCCTCGGCGCGGATGCGCTCGTGCAGGCGGCGCAGCTCGGCGCGGTAGCGGTCCACGGTGAAGCCGGGCACCGTCCAGACCACCTTGCGCAGGAACCAGACCACCGCGCCGATGTCGTGGAAGACGGTCCGCAGGGTGGCCGTGCGCAGGTCCACCACGGTCAGCCCGGCGGCCTCGGCCGCGGCGACCGCCTGCTCGGGGTGGCGGTGCTCCGGCGGCGGCAGCGGCCCGAGGAGGGCTTCGCTCAGCTCACGGACCGTGCCGGCGCCGATCTGCTGGGACAGGTAGCTGCCGCCGGGGCGCAGCACCCGGGCGACCTCGTCCCACCAGGTGTCCACCGGGTGCCGGCTGACCACGAGGTCGAACGCGGCGTCGCGGAACGGCAGCGGCGGCCGGTCGGCCACCTGGATCACGGTGGCCCCGACCCGGCGGAGGGTGCGCCGGGCGACCGGCACGTTCGGCGGCCACGCCTCGGTGGCGGCCAGCAGCGGCGGCGGGACCGGCACCTCGGCCAGCACCTCTCCCCCGCCGGTGTCGATGTCCAGCGCGGCACGGACGGTGGCCATCCGGGCGCCCACCAGGCGGGCGTACCCCCAGGGCGGGCGTTCCTCGCTGGCCCGCCCGGTCAGCCAGGCGAAGCCCCAGCCCTCGACCGGCGCCGCCGCGCCCTCGGCGATCAGCTCGTCGGCGTTTCGTTCGGTGTCCACCGGGCGAGCCTGGCGGCCGGGGGCGGCCGGCGGCAAGGCGTTTTCAGGCCTTCGGGCGGATGATCTCCACAGTGGCGCCGGGGATGTCCCGCAGCGCCTCGAAGCCGGTGGGCTCTGCGGCCCGGCCCCGGTCGAACTGGCGCATGAGCCGGGAGCCCAGCCACACCCCGACCGAGCCCACGGCCAGCGCCAGCAGCTCGGTGGCCACCTCGACGCCGTTCGCGCCGCGCTGCGGCGCCTGGGCCCGGATCAGGCAGGTGAGCAGGAACAGCGCCGCCATCGCGGCGTTGACCAGGTTGAACGTGATGGCGGTCCGCCGGGTCCGGTCGGCCCGCACGTCCCACAGGTCGACCATCCCGGCGACCGTCGTGAGCGCGGCGGCGACCAGGGCGGCGACCGCCGTCCAGTAGCCCACCTCGCCGAGGAAGGCCGGGCCGCCGGCGACGTCGGCGAGGTCGAAGACCGCGGCGCTGACGAAGAGCCCGAACGGGAACGTCACCAGCATCGGTTGGATCGGGTTTCCCTGCACCCGCAGCCGGCTCTCCATCGGTTCCTCCCCAGGTCCGCGCAGCTCACCAGTCCAGGGTGCTACCCGAGGCCCGCCGGGACGAAACGAATGTCGCTCAGTTGTCCCGGCGCCGGGAGACGGTGAGCAGGAGCCGCTCGGCCACCTCGCGCAGCGGGATGTCCAACGAGGAAGCGGCGCTGCGCAGCACGTCGAGGGCCTCCGGGGCGGGGCAGCCGCGCTGCGTCATGATCACCCCGACGGCCTGCCCGACCACGCCGTCGGCCAGCGCCGCCGTGTCCAGCTGGTCGGCACGGGCGGCCAGCCGCTCCCGGTCCCGGGTGGCGGCCAGCAGCAGCCCGGCGTGCTCGGCGAGGAGCATGGCGGTGAGCTGGTGCCGGGGGGCGAGCGCGCCGGCCGACTCGGCGTAGAGGTTGATGGCGCCGATCACCTGCTCGTCCACGTCCACCGGCGCGGCGATGACCCCGTGCACGCCCAGCCCGCGGGCCCGCTCCGCCCAGGCCGGCCAGCGCGACTCCCCGGCCAGGTCGGCCGCGGTGATCATCTCGCGCCGCCGGATGGCGGTCAGGGCCGGCGTGTCCGGGCCGTGCCGCAGGTCGTCCAGCTCGGCCCGCTCCGGGTCGGAGGCGGCCACCCCGGCGGGCTCACCGGCGCGCAGCGCGGTGAAACCGCAGCAGTCCACCCCGGGTACGGCGTCCCGGCCGATCCGGACCAGCCGGTCCAGCGCCTCGTCGAAGTCGGTGACCGCGATGAGGCTGGCGGTCAGCTCCCGCAGCAGCGCGGCGGTCTCCAGCACCCCGAGCGTGTCCGTCATGGGGTCCCGCGTGTCGAGGTTCACCGGGCCACGGCCTCCGCCACCTCCGCGCGCGTCCCCGCGGTGTGCCCGTCCGGCGCCGTTGCCTGTCCCATGATCGCTCTCTCCCTGAGTCGAAGCCCCGGCCTACTACCCTCCCAAACCGGGATCGAAACCGCGCAAAGGGGTCCCTTCCGGCGGGGTGCGAGCCGGCAGGGACCCCTTTTGCGGACGGTCAGCGGGAGCCGGAGATGAGCCGCCGCCCCACCGAGGCGATCAGCCGGTCCAGCTCCGAGCCGAACGGATTGTCGTGCACCAGGTACGTCCAGGTCGCGGTCGGCCGCACCAGCTTGGCGGCGTCCGGCTCCCACCCGTCGGAGAACTCGGTCTCCTCGAAGGTGGCGATCGTCCGCGTCTCGATCTCGGGGATCAGCGCGTTGAACGCCGGCACCGCGCTGCGGTGGAACTCGTCCAGCGGGTCCAGCCGGCCCAGCGCCCGCAGGTGCACGCCCTCGCGGACCTCGGAAAGCTCGGCCAGGTGCTCGGCCCAGAGCCGGTCCAGGTGGTAGAGGGCGATCTTGCGGGCCACCTCGGCCAGCAGGTCCTCGTCCATCTCGCCGGCCTTCTCCGGCACCCGCTCCAGCAGCATGAGCGCGGCGATGTCGCTGGTCAGCAGCCGCTCCCGGCGCTCGGCCAGCGCCTTGCGCTGCTGCTCGATCACCTGGCTGTAGCGCCAGGTGTTGCGGTGGATCTCGTGGTTGACGCCCTCGGCGACCCGCTGGGCGTGCTCCACGGCGTAGTCGACCTGCGGGTCGGTGACCAGGCCGTCGGCGTTCATCCGGGGCGAGGCCGGCACGGTGTCGCCGGCGTGCCGCACGACCAGGTCGTCCTCCAGGCTGACGAAGAAGACCGAACCACCCGGGTCGCCCTGCCGGCCGGCCCGCCCACGGAGCTGGTCGTCGACGCGGCGGCTGTCGTGCCGGCCGCTGCCGATCACGTAGAGGCCGCCCAGCTCGGCGACCCGCTCCCGGTCGGCCTGGTCGCTGCCACCCAGCCGGATGTCCACGCCCCGGCCGGCCATCTGCGTGGAGACGGTCACCGCGCCGTACGCGCCGGCCTCGGCGATGATCTCCGCCTCCTCGTCGTCGTTCTTGGCGTTGAGCACGACGCAGGACACCCCGGCGGCGTGCAGGCCGGCGGCCAGCCCCTCGGACTCCTTCACGTCGAGGGTGCCGACCAGCACCGGACGGCCGGCCTCGTGGCAGCGCCGGATCTCGTCGATCAGCGCCTCCTCCTTCTCGGCCCGGGTCGCGTAGATCCGGTCCGTCTCGTCCTCGCGGACGCACGGAGTGTTCGGCGGGATCACCGCCACCTCGAGACCGAAGAACTCGCGGAGCTGGTCGCCGACGAGGACCGCGGTCGCGGTCATCCCGCAGACGGTCGGGTAGAGCGCGATGTAGGCCTGCACCGTGATGGTGCCGAGCACCTCGCCCTCGGCCGTGGCGTCCAGGCCCTCCTTGGCCTCGACCGCCGCCTGTAGCCCGTCCGGCCAGCGGCGGCGCTGGGCCACCCGGCCGCGCATCTCGTCGATCAGCTCCACCGACTTGTCGCGGACGATGTAGTCCACGTCGCGGTGCAGCAGGGCGTGCGCGTGCAGCGCCACGTTGACCGCGGAGAGCTGCCCGACGTGCTCCTCGTCGTAGAGGTCGATGCCGCCCAGCTTGGCCTCCACCGTGGCCAGGCCGACCGAGGTGAAGGCGACGCTGCGGCCGTCCTCGGCGATCGTGTAGTGCCGGTCCTTGCGCAGCCCGCGCACCAGCGCGGCGGCGGCGTGCACCGGGTCCTGCTCGCCGGGGACCGCGCCGGCGAGGACCATCGGCACCCGGGCCTCGTCGATGAGGATGGAGTCGGCCTCGTCGACGATCGCGGTCTTCAGGGCCGGCTGGACCCGCTCGGACAGGTCGGTGACGAGCTGGTCGCGGAGGAAGTCGAAGCCGGCCTCGCTGACCGCGATGTAGGTGACGTCGCAGGCGTAGGCGGCACGCCGCTCCTCGGGGGTGGACGCCTCGTTGACCCAGCCGACGGTGAGCCCGAGCAGGGCGTAGACCGGGCCCATCCACTCGGCGTCACGGCGGGCCAGGTAGTCGTTGACGGTGAGCACGTGCACCGGGCCGTTGCCCATCCGGACGTGCCCGTAGGCCGCGATGGCCGCGGTCAGCGTCTTGCCCTCACCGGTGGCCATCTCGGCGACCTTGCCGGAGAGCAGCGCCATGGCACCGAGCAGCTGGACGTCGTACGGCCGCTGGTCGAGGCCGCGGCGGGCCGCCTCGCGGCCGATCGCGCAGAGCTCCTCGTAGCCGGCGGCCTGCCCGGCCGCCTCGGTCAGCTCCGCGTCGGAGAGCTTCTCCAGCTCGGCCTCGCGGGCCTCGATCGCCGGCAGCAGCTTCTCCAGCGGGGCCAGGTCGACCGTCGTTCCCGGGCGCTGGAGGAACCGCCGGAACCTGGTCTTCAGACGTTGCGACACACCCATGAGCGGCAACGGTACGCGAACGGAAGCCGATTGTGACACCCGTGCGGGGCGGTTGCCGGGCGGTGTCCGGATTCGGGGTTGTTTCCGCAGGTCAGGGCGCTTCGCCCGCTCAACCGACGAGGAGCTGGTGGGTGGCCAGCTCGCGGTAGAGCGGGCTGGTCGAGGTCAGCTCGTCGTGGGTGCCGACGGCGACCACCCGGCCGGCGTCCAGCACCACGATCTGGTCGGCGTCCACCACGGTGGAGAGGCGGTGCGCCACGATCAGCAGGGTACGGCGCACCGCGACGGCGTCGATGGCCCGGCGCAGGGCCGCCTCGTTGCGGGCGTCGAGGTTGCTGGTCGGCTCGTCGAGCAGCAGCACCGGTGGCCCGGCCAGCAGCGCCCGGGCGATCGCCAGCCGCTGCCGCTCCCCGCCGGAGAGCAGCACGCCGCCCTCGCCGACCTGCACGTCCAGCCCGTCGGCGGTCCGCTCAGCCAGGTGCCCGAGGTTGACCTCGTCGAGCACCGCGCGCAGCCGGTCGTCGCCCGCGTCCGGCGCGGTGATCAGCAGGTTGTCCCGGAGCGTGCCGGCGAGCACCGGCGCCTCCTGCTCCACGTAGCCCAGCCGGGCCCGCAGCGCGTCCCGGGGCAGGTCGCGCACGTCGACCCCGTCCAGGCGCAGGGTGCCCCCGGTCACCTCGTAGAAGCGCTCGACCAGGGCGAGCAGGGTCGACTTGCCGGCGCCCGACGGGCCGACCAGGGCGGTGCGGGTGCCGGCCGGCACGGTGAAACTCACCTCGTGCAGCACCGGCGGGCCGCCCGGGTAGCCGAAGCCGACCCGGTCGAACTCGACCGCCGCCGGCCCGGTCGCGACGGGCCGGGCGGTGACCGGCGCGGGCCGCTCGTCCGCCCCCTCCCCCGGCACGGCGAGGATCTCCTCGATCCGGGCCAGGGCGCCGAGCCCGGTCTGCAACTGGGTGTACGCGTGCACCGCCTGCCCCAACGGCAGCACCAGGAAGAACAGGAACATCACGAAGGCCACCAGGTCGCCCACGCCGATCGCCCCGGACGCCACCCGGGCCCCGCCCACGGCCAGCACCAGCAGGAAGGCGCCCTGGACGGTGACCGTGCTGGCCGGACCCACCACCGCCTGGGCCCGGGCCACCCGCAGCCCGGCCGCGTACGCCTCGGTCGCGCTCGACACCACGGTCGCCGTCTCCCGCCGCTCGGCGCGGCTGGCCCGGATGGTCCGGGCCGCGGAGATGGCCCGTTCGACGGCGGAGGTCATCTCGCCGACCCGTTCCTGGGCCTGGCGGGCCAGGCCCCGGACCCGCCGGGCGACCGTGAGCGCGAAGCCGACGCCGACCGCGACGGCGGCCAGGGTCACCCCGAACAGCAGCGGGTCCAGCAGCAGCATGGCGGTGCCGGCGCCGAGCACCATGACCGCCCCGGTGACGGTCTCGAAGAGGCCGGAGGTGACCACCGCCCGCAGCAGCGTGGTGTCCGCGCCGACCCGGGAGAGCAGGTCGCCCGTGCGGCGCCGGTCGTACTCGGCGATCGGCAGCCGCAGCACGTGCCCGGCGAGCCGTCGCCGGGTGCCCAGCACGAGCCCCTCGGCGGTCCGCTGGAGCAGGAAGTCGCGGAGCCCGCCGAGCAGCGCGCCGACCACGACGAGAGCCACCAGGACGGCGACCAGCGCCGTGGCCGGGCGGCCCGCGGTGATCCGGTCGAGCACACTCCGGGTGAGCAGGGGCTGGGCCAGCGCCGCCCCGGCGCCGGTGAACGACAGCGCGCCCACCGCCACCAGGGTGCCGCGGTGGGCGCGCAGGTACGGCAGCAGGGCGGCGAGCCCCGGCGGGCGGCCGGCGTCGGTCGTCATGGCAGCACCGTAACGGGGCCGGCCCGGGTTCAGCCGGTGAGTACCACCTGCAGCTCGGAGCGCCGCCGCTGCGCCAGGTCGGTGAGCAGCGCCGGCGCCTCCTCCAGCGGCACCACGGCGGAGACGAGATGCTTGCGGATCAGGTCGCCGTACTGGCGCACCAGCTCGATCGTCTCCGCGGAGAGCCGCTCACGGTCCCAGGTCGGCGCCAGCCCGCGCGGCACCCGGCCGATCTGCGCGCAGCGCAGCGACAGCCCGTTGTGGTGGAACTCCTCCCCGAGCCGGACCGCGTCGGCGCCGTCCTGGTAGAACGCCAGGTCGATCACGGTGCCCTGGGGGCGCAGCAGGCGCAGCGCGAGCTGGAGCGCCCAGTCCTGGCCCCGGCACTGGAAGACCACGTCCGCGCCCCGGTCGCCGGCGGCGTGGTTCCAGCGGGTCTTGAGCACCACGGCCGGGTCGTCCGCCGCCGGGTCGAGGGTCTCCAGGCCGAGCGCCTCGGCCACCTCCCGACGGGCCGGGGTGGGGTCGATGACCACCACGGAGGTGGCACCGTGCCGGCGGGCGAACAGCGCGGTGAGCAGCGCGACAACCCCGCTGCCGACCACCGCCACCCGACGCCCGCGCACCCCGTCGCCGAGCGAGCGGACGTCGCTTCCGCACAGGTCGGCGGCGGCGTGCAGCAGGCCGTTGGCGCAGATCGGGCCCATGTGCGCGACGTAGACGCCGAGCAGCGGGTCGAGGTCCTCGGGCAGCGGCACGAAACGCTCGGCGACCGGGTCGGCGACGTGACCGCTGCGGTGGCCGTACGTCATGGCGCCGACCGTGCCCACGGCGACCGCCGGGGTGCGGCTCTCCACCACCCGGCCGACCTGCATGTAGCCGAGCCGGGTGACCGGGTACGGCGTGCTGGCCTCGCCGGGCTGGAACAGTCCGAGGCCGGCGTTCCAGGTGACGTGCAGGTAGGGGTTCGTGCCCTTGACGTAGCTCAGTTCGGTGCCGGCGGAGACCCCGCTGAAGAGGGTCTCCACCCGGAAGGTGCCCTCGCGCAACTCGGCCGCGTCCTGTTCGACCAGCTCGACCCGGCCCGGCCCGCTGACCACCACCACCCGGTCACGCATCGACGGTCACCTCCGTCGGCCCGGCCGGGGTCGCGTCGGCGACCGCGGCGGTGAGCCGCGCGGCCGGCCCGGTCGGCAGCGCCACCGCCCGCCCGGTGCGCGCCGACTCGGCCACCGCCAGGGCGAGCCGCTGGGTGCGCAGCGCCTCGGCGTACGGGACCCGCACGTCGTCGCCGATCCCCCGCACCGCGTCGACGAAGGCCCGGTCGACGGCCACCCGGGCGCCGTCCGGGTCGGCGGGCAGGCGCCGCTCGCCGTCGGCGTCGCAGACGGTCAGGCCGTCCTCGGCCAGCGACAGGGCCAGCCCGTCGGCGAGGATCTCCAGGCCGGCCCGGTGCTTCCAGCCGAGCACACAGGCCGCCGCGAGGGTACCGACCGCGCCGGAGGCGAAGCGCAGGGTGGCCGCCGTGACCGAGTCGATGTCCGCGCCCTCGACCGGCGGTGGGCTGCCGTCGCCGTACGCGGTCACCTCGGTCGCCTCGCCCACCAGCAGCCGGACCAGGTCCAGCACGTGCGCGGCCTGTTCGACGACCGGTCCACCGGAGCGGTCCCGCCGGGCCCACCAGGCGACCGGTGGCACCTTGTCCAACCAGGCCCCGTTGACCATCCGCACCGGCCGGTCGGCGAGCAGTTGCCGGGCCTCCTCCACCACGTGCAGGTAGCGCCAGTGGTGGCCGACGGCGGTGAGCAGGCCGCGCCGCTCGACCAGCGCGGCGACCCGCTCCGCGGTCTCCAGGTCCACCGCCACCGGCTTCTCCACGAACATCGGCACGCCCGCGGCGATCACCGCCTCCTCAACCGGGCCGTGCGCGAACGGCGGCACGCAGACGTAGACCGCGTCCGGGCCGGCGGCGAGCAGGTCGTCCACGTCGCGGAAGGTCCGCGCGTCGTGCGCGCCGGCGAGGGCCGCCGCCGCCTCGGGGGCGACATCGGTCACGCCGAGCAGTTCCACGTCCTCGAAGCCGGTCAGCACCCGGACGTGGCGCTGGGCCACCCCGCCGGCTCCGACGAGTCCCACTCGGCAGACATGCATGCTCCCGACCCTTCCACGGTGAAGACGGACCGTCGAGACACTCCCCGCGGGGCCGCGTGGCCAAACGTGTACCGGACGCGCAATCAAACGTTCACCCGCCGGGAACCGCCCGGACCCAGCTTGGTGATCGGGTATTCGGCATGATCCGGTTAGCACGGGCGGCGGAGTGGGCAAACCAGGGGCCCGTGGATCCGCCACGACCTGGGAGCGTGCCTGTGTCGGATACAGCGTCGACCGTCTCACCTGTGGTGGAGGCCTGGGCCACGTACCGCACCACGTCCGCCGACGACTGGCCGGCGCGTCGGCTGCTGCGGGCCAAGGGCGCGAGCCGGGTCAGCGTGGTGCTGCCGGCCCGCAACGAGGAGGAGACCGTCGGGCCGATCGTCTCGACGATCCGCCGGCACCTGATGGACCGGGTGCCGCTGGTCGACGAGCTGATCGTGGTGGACTCGCGGTCCACCGACCGCACCGCGCAGGTGGCCCGGGCCGCCGGCGCCGAGGTGGTCAGCCAGGACGCCATGACGCGGGGGCTGCCCCGGCTCAGCGGCAAGGGGGACGCGCTCTGGGCCGGGCTGGCGGCGGCGGAGGGCGACGTGGTCGCGTTCGTCGACGCCGACCTGCGGGAGTTCCGGCCGCACTTCGTCACCGGGCTGGTCGGGCCGCTGCTCACCGACCCGTCGGTCGACTTCGTGAAGGGCTTCTACCACCGGCCCCTGGTCCGGACCAGCGGGGTGGAGGCCGACGGCGGAGGCCGGGTGACCGAGCTGATGGCCCGGCCGCTGCTGAACCTGTTCTGGCCGGAGCTGGCCGGCTTCGTGCAGCCCCTTGCGGGCGAGTACGCGGGCCGCCGCGAGGTGCTGGCACAGGTGCCGTTCGTCTCCGGCTACGGCGTGGAGACGGCCATGCTCATCGACCTGCTGGAGCTGGTGGGGCTGGACGCGCTGGCCCAGGTGGACCTGGGCGAGCGCAAGCACCGCCACCAGGACACCGCCGCGCTCGGCCGGATGTCGGCGCAGATCCTGCTGACCGCCTGGTCCCGGTTGCAGCGCCGCGGCTGGGCGGTGCCCGGCCTGGAGCCGACCGCCCTGCTGACCCAGTTCCGGCGGGGCGGCTCGGAGGCGCTGCCCCACCTGGACCGCGAGATCATGGTCAGCGACGTCTCGATCGAGGAACGGCCGCCGCTGGCACAACTGCGACACCGGGTGCCGCGGCGACGCGTCGCGGCGTGAACCGGTGAGCGCCCCCCGAGGAAGGGACCGCGCACCATGACCCTCACCGTCCTGATGAACGCCGGTCCCTGGCTGTCCGTGCCGCCGCCCGGCTACGGCGGGATCGAGAACGTCGTCGCCACGCTGGTCCCGGAGCTGCGGCGGCTCGGCGTGCGGGTGGTGCTCGCCTCGGTGGAGAGCAGCACACTGCCGGTCGACGAGCGGATCTCGGTCTTCCCGGACGGGCAGTTCCACGCCCTGCAACGGCCGTACAACCAGGTCTGCGGGGTGGCCCAGGCTCACCTGCACGGGGTGGTCCGCGCGCTGCGCGCCCGCGCCGACATCGACCTGGTGCACGACCACGTGGAGGCGGTCGGGCTGGCCACCATGGCGGCGCTGGGCCCGGACGCCCCGCCCGCACTGCACACCCTGCACTGGGACCTGGCCAAGCACCCGGAGCTGTACGGCAACATCGACGGCGGTGGCCGGGTGCACGTCAACGGCGTCTCCGCCGCGCAGCTCGCCCGCGCGCCGCGCGCCCTCCGGGAGCACTCGGTCGGCCACGTGCACCTCTCCACCCCGCTGGCCGTCGACGCGGACCGCCGGCCGGCGGTGGCCAAGGGTGAGCACGTGGTGATCCTGGGCCGGATCAACCCGGGCAAGGGGCAGGACCTGGGCGCCCGGCTGGCCCGGCAGGTCGGCTTCCCACTGGTGCTGGCGGGGCCCGTCGGGCCGTACCACCGGCCCGAGGAGCTGGCGGCGGCGGGCGACGAGGCCCGGCAGAACCCGGACGTCCGGTTCTTCCACGACCACGTGGCCCCGCACGTCGACGGCGACCTGGTGCGGTGGGTGGGCACGGTCGCCGGGCGGGAGCGCGACGACCTGGTGGCCGGGGCACTGGCCTCGCTGTTCCCGCTGCGGTGGGAGGAGCCCGGCGGCACCGCGGTGGTCGAGTCGCTCGCGCTCGGCACGCCGGTGGTGGCGACCGCCCGGGGCTGCCTGCCGGAGCTGGTCGAGCACGGCCGCACCGGGCTGCTCACCGCCGACGAGGAGGAGCTGGGTGACCTGGTGCTGGCCGCCGGGCTGCTCGACGAGGACGAGTGCCGGCGTGAGGCGGCCGTCCGGTTCACCCCGGAGCTGATGGCCCAGCGGTACGTGGAGCTGTACCAGCGGGTCCGCCGGCTCGCCGCCCGGTCGTTGCAGCCGGCCTGAACCGACGGTTCGCGTTGCGGGGCGTTTGCCCCCGGTGTGTCCGGGAAAGCCGCCCGGTCCCTTTGTCTGGCGAGGAGGCCGGCATGACGAACTCGATGGCCCACTCCCGTGGGCGCCGCAACCCGGCCGACGGCCGGGCGCCGGTACGCCGGGCCGCGGCGACGGTCGGCGTGATCTTCCTGGTGATCGGCGTGCTGGGCTTCATCCCGGGCATCACCACCCACTACGGCGACCTGAAGTTCGCCGGGCACGACTCCGAGGCGAAGCTGCTCGGGCTGTTCCAGGTGTCGGTGCTGCACAACATCGTGCACCTGGTGTTCGGCGTCGCCGGCCTGCTGCTGGCCCGGACGATCTCCGGGGCCCGGACGTTCCTGGTCGGCGGTGGCGCCATCTACCTCGTGCTGTGGCTGTACGGCGTGGTGGTCGACCACGACAGCGGCGCGAACTTCATCCCGCTCAACGGCGCGGACAACTGGCTGCACTTCCTGCTGGGGGTCGGCATGATCGCCCTCGGGCTGCTCACCACGCGGGGTGGAAACCGGCGCTGAGCAGGCCGGCCGGGGCCCGATGTCCGGTTTCACCCGCCCCGGGCGCGGGTATTTCCCGGGTCCCGACGAGATGGAAACGAGGGCCTGGATGTCGACCCGGATCAGGTGCGAGGTCCGCGACGAGACGCCGGTCACCGTCGTACGGCTGGCCGGCGCGCTCGACCTGAGCACGATGCGCTCCGTGCACACGGTCCTGGAGCGGTGCCTCGCCACGCAGCCGGACGCTCTCGTGGTCGACCTGGAGAAGCTCGACGTCACCGACCCGCTCGCGCTGTCCGTCTTCGCCGCCGCGGCCCGCCGGGCCGCCGACTGGCCGGCCGTGCCGATGGTGCTGTCCGCCCCGCCGCGGGAGGCGGCCACCTGGCTCGCCGAGACGACCGCCTGCCGGGTGGTGCCGGTCCGCCGCGACTGCGCGGAGGCGGCGGCCCTGGCCGGGGCGGTGGCGGCCCCGCGGCTGCGCGCCCGGCTGGAGCCGGTGGCCGGCGCCTGCCGCCGGGCCCGCGAGCTGGTCACCGACGCGTGCGGCCGGTGGAACATCCCGGAGCTGGCGGGCCCCGCGTCGCTGGTCCTCAGCGAGCTGGTCGGCAACGTCGTCCGGCACGCCGGCACCCCGATGCAGGTGACGCTGACCCTGCGCCGGCCGTACCTGCGGGTGGCGGTCATGGACGGCAGCCCGGACGACCCGCGGGCGGCGACCGACCACGACCTGCGGGCCGAGGGCGGACGCGGGCTCATGCTGGTCCACGAGCTGACCCAGCGCTGGGGCAGCACCCCGGCGGGCACGGGCAAGGTGGTCTGGGCCATGCTACCGGCGAACTGACCGAATTCTCCGCTCTCGCCTGCTTTGATGGGCAGAGGGTCGGGTACTCGTGCCCGTCCTGTGTCGTCACACGGGGTGAGAAGCCATGCCTAACCAGGTAGTCAGGGAGCCGCGAGACCGGGGACCGGCGATCCTCGCACCGGCCCGGTTCGGCGGCTATCCCGGCCCGGTCCAGGAGGCGGTCAAGGGCAACTCCCTGTGGCGGCTGCTGCGCACCACCGACGCGAAGCTCATCGGCCTGCTCTACCTGGGCACCGCCTTCGCGTGGTTCGTCGTCGGCGGGATCATGGCGATGCTCATGCGGGCGGAGCTGGGCCAGCCCGGGATGCAGTTCCTATCCCCGGAGCAGTACAACCAGCTGTTCACCATGCACGGCACGATCATGCTGCTGCTGTTCGCGACGCCCATGGTGTTCGGGTTCGGCAACTACATCGTGCCGTTGCAGATCGGCGCGCCGGACGTGGCGTTTCCCCGGCTCAACGCCTTCGCGTACTGGCTCTACTTCTTCGGGGGCCTGATCGTCCTCGGCGGGTTCATCACCCCGCAGGGCGCCGCGGACTTCGGCTGGACCGCGTACACCCCGCTCAGCACCGCGCAGCACAGCCCGGGCGTCGGCGGGAACATGTGGGTGGTCGGCCTGGCGCTCTCCGGCCTGGGCACCATCCTCGGCGCGGTCAACCTGATCACCACGATCATCACCCTGCGCGCGCCCGGCATGACGCTGTTCCGGATGCCGATCTTCACCTGGAACCTGCTGCTCACCAGCGTCATGGTGATCCTGGTCTTCCCGCTGCTGGCCGCCGCGCTGTTCGCGCTGGCCGCCGACCGGATCCTGCACGCGCACGTCTACGACCCGACCACCGGCGGGCCGATGCTCTGGCAGCACCTGTTCTGGTTCTTCGGCCATCCCGAGGTCTACATCGTCGCGCTGCCGTTCTTCGGCATCATCACCGAGATCATCCCGGTCTTCTCCCGGAAACCGATCTTCGGCTACACCGGTCTGGTGCTCGCCACCATCGCGATCACCGTGCTGTCGATGACCGTCTGGGCGCACCACATGTTCGCCACCGGCCAGGTGCTGCTGCCGTTCTTCAGCATCCTCAGCTACCTCATCGCGGTGCCGACGGGCGTGAAGTTCTTCAACTGGATCGGCACCATGTGGAAGGGCCAGATCACCTTCGAGACGCCGATGCTGTTCGCCATCGGCTTCCTGGTCACGTTCCTGTTCGGCGGCCTCACCGGCGTGCTGCTGGCCAGCCCGCCGGCCGACTTCCACCTGCACGACACCTACTTCGTGGTGGCCCACTTCCACTACGTCCTCTTCGGCACCATCGTCTTCGCCGCGTTCGGCGGGCTCTACTTCTGGTTCCCGAAGATGACCGGGCGGCTGCTCAACGAGCGCCTGGGGAAGATGCACTTCTGGACCATGTTCATCGGCTTCCACGCCACCTTCCTCGTGCAGCACTGGCTCGGCGCCGAGGGCATGCCCCGCCGGTACGCCGACTACCTGCCCGGCGACGGGTTCACCACGCTCAACGTGATCTCCACCCTCGGCTCCTTCCTGCTCGGCGCGTCGACCCTCTTCGTGATCTGGAACATCTGGAAGTCGTGGCGCTACGGCGCCATGGTGACGGTGGACGACCCGTGGGGCTTCGGCAACTCCCTCGAGTGGGCCACCACCTGCCCGCCCCCGCTGCGCAACTTCGACCGGATGCCGCGGATCCGCTCCGAGCGGCCGGCCTTCGACGCCAAGTACGGTCCGCTCGTCGCCGACCTGGGCCGCGACCTGCCGCAGCGCACCACCAAGCCGCCCCAGCACTTCACCGAGGAGTTGCGCCACGTGCCGTACAGCCCGGAGTCACCGGCCGCCGAGGGCGCGCACGGCGCCCGCGAGGCCGTCGAGTACCACCCCGCGCCGCAGTCCGGCGCCCGCCCGGTCGAGGTGCCGGAGCCGGAGGAGGTGCGCCGGCCCAGCTTCAACGAGACCGACGAGCCGGAGGAGACCCAGTTGGGTCCGCAGCGCAGCAAGCGGTCGAACCCCCGCTGGGAACACCCCCGCGGACGCGGGGACACCCCGGAGAACTGACCGGACGAGCACGGCACCGCGCCGGCCCCCGTGGAGGGGAGCCGGCGCGGTCCTGATCGGTCAGTCGGCGGCGGGCAGGCCGGCCGCGGCGAGGGAGCGGCGCACCGCGGGCTGCACCCGGGTCAGCCGCAGCGGCACCCCGGTGCGGGCGGCGGCGTCCCGGCCGGCCATCAGCGCGGCGATCCCGCCCGCGTCGAAGCCGCCCGCGCCCACCAGGTCGACCACCACCTCGCGGGGCTGCCCGGTGACCGCCTCCAGCATGGCCTTGCGGAGCCGGTCCGCGCCGTCGCGGTCGACCTCTCCCCCGACCTCGACGACCACCCGGTCGCCGTTCTGCTTCACCGAGATCCGCGCCTTGGCCGGCTCGGACTCGGCCGCGCCGTTCTGCCAGGGTGGCGCGGCGTCCGCGAGCATCGCCTGGCGCAGCCAGGTCAGCGCCCGGGAGAGCAGCCGGGACACGTGCATCTGCGAGATGCCGAACCGGGCCGCGATCTCCGCCTGCGTCTGGTTGCCGTAGAAGCGCATGGCGAGGATCCGCCGCTCGCGCCACGGCAGCCGGTGCAGCAGGCCGCTGACGGTGACCCGGTCGTCGACCGACTCCAGGGCGTTGTCCGACTCGCCGACCAGATCGCCGAACTCGGCGGAGCTCTCCCCACCGACCGGCGCGTTGAGCGAGGCCGGGCTGTAGCCGGCGGCCGACTCCAGCGCCGCGAGGATCTCCTCCTCCGGCGTCTCCAGCCGCTCGGCCAGCTCGGCGACCGTGGGCGCCCGGGACAGCTCGCTGGTCAGCGCCGCCGTCGCCTGCCCGACCTCCAGGATCAGGTCGCGCAGCCGGCGCGGCACGTGCACACCCCAGGTGCGGTCCCGGAAGTGCCGTTTGATCTCACCGACGATGGTGATCGCCGCGTACGCGGTGAACGAGCCCCGCTCCGGGTCGTACCGGTCGACGGCGTTCACCAGGCCCAGGCGGGCCACCTGCTCCAGGTCCTCCAGCGGTTCCCCGCGGCCCCGGTAGCGGCGGGCCAGCCGCCCGGCGAAGGGCAGCGCGAAGCGCACCAGGTCGTCCCGTGCCTCCTGCCGCCGCTCGGGTGGCAGGCCGGCGATCCGTGCCGCGTACGCCAGCGCCGCCGCGTCGAGGTCCTCCAGGCCCCGTTCGGTCGGTGGTGGTGTGGGTGTGGTGGTCTGTCCGAACATCCGCGCCTCCCTCAGGAAGGTCCCCCGCCCGGATCGGAACCGGTCGTGCGCGTGGTCGGGCCACGCACCGGGCCGGAAGTTGGGTTACGTGACGGAACGCCGGAAGCGGCGGCCGCCCGCCGCACGGCGTCGTGGGCCGTCTCGCGGCGAGCGGTGTTCCCGCTCCGTAGGTACTCAATCACGGTCCGCAGGATCGCGAGGATGTTTCGCCAGGTTGGTCGGCGACCCGCCGACGGCCGGCCTCAGGAGACCAGAAGCCCCTGGTGGGCGCCCGCGTCGCGCAACGCGGTGAGGGCCTCGGCCATCCGCAGCGGCGGCGGCACGGGCAGGTCGTACGGCTGGTTGCGCAACACCTCCGTGGCACGGCGGGTGGGCACCGCGGTGACCGGGTAGCCGCGCGCGGAGCCCCGGTCGAGGGCGCGCCGGCGGCGCCCGAACCCGGCCACCGCGAGCCACTGGGGCAGCGCCGCGAGGGCGGGCGAGCGGACCCCGGGCGGCTCCGGCAGCACGTCCACCGAGCTGAACGGCTCGCTGCCGGCGAGCCACCACTCCACCCCCTGCACCCGGCGGCGGGTCGCGTTCTCGCACCAGTAGGGCACCAGGCCCGCCCGGAGCACCTGCCACGGGTCGAGCAGCCGGCCGCACTCGACCACGAGGCGGTCGCCGGTCTTGCCGGCCCGGCGCAGCCAGCGCCGGTACACGTCGGCGGTGGCCGCGCTCAGCGCGTCCGGCTGCGGGACGACGACCCGGTGCAGCGGGTGCCCGTGCCGGCCGCCCCACTCGCGGGCGTCGTGCTCGAAACCGGACTCCACGCCGTTCTCGGCGAACGCCGCCGGGGAGGTGACGTCCGGCGGCGCCCAGCGCGCCCCGTCGCCGCCCGCCGAACGGAGCACCTGGCGCAGCGCGTGCGCGTCCGGGTGGAAGTCGACCGGGTCCAGGCCGCTGGCCGGGCAGCCGACCTGGAAGCTGTGCCCACTCCCCTCGTCCCGCACCGGCCAGGTGCGCGCGTCGTGCAGCAGCAGCACCGGCGCCCCGGGCTCCAGCCCCTCGGCCAGGAACCGGGCGTACGCCCCGGGCAGCGCCCGCCAGCGCACCGCGAGGCTCACCGTGGCCCCCGCCGACGCGCCCCGGCTGGCGGGGCAGTGCACCTGCCGGACATGCACCCGGGCGTTGGCGGCGAGCAGCCGGCCGGCCAGCGCGGCCCCGTGGTCGAGGGCGGCGTCCGGGCGGTCCACCGCGCCCCGGGTCCAGTGCGCGGCCACCTCGAACCCGGCCGGCAGCCAGGGCACCCCGAGCGCCACGGCGAGGTGCGCCGCCGCGCCGTGCGGGGATCCGAACACGGCACCGGGCCAGCGGCGGGTCGGGTACTGGTCGACGAACCAGCCGGCCACCCGCTCCGCGTCCAGGTCGGCGACCTGGGCGGGGGTGAGCGCGGCCCGGCCGGCGGCCCGCGCCGCGGCGGCCCGGCGCACCGGCTCCGGGGCCCCGGTGAAGCGCGACAGCGGCCCCGGGTGACCGAGGTCGCCACAGTCGTCTCCGCGCAGCGCCCGGGCCGTCACGGCGACCAGGAGCCGAGCGGCGCTGCCCGCCGCCACCACCCGGTCGCCGGTCAGCCCGGCGCCGGCCGCCGTCGGCCCCACCGGCACCTCGCGCCCCGGCCCCACCTTGCCTCGTTCGCTCACCACGCGGCCCGGCTTCCCGTCCCTCTGGGGTCTAAACGGGGCATCCCCCCACGGGTCGGACCAATCAGCGGGCGGGCGGCGGCACCGCGCGCGGCACGCACCGGAGCCCTTCCGCCGTCCCCGGCCGTCGCGGGCGGAACGGGGGCGAAAGCAGCGCGGCCGGGCGGCGGCAGACAGCGGCCGGCACCGCCCCCGGTGAGGGGGCGGCGCCGGCCTGAGGGGTGGTCCGGTCCCGCTAGACCAGGTCCTCCGCCTCCACGGCCGTCCCGGTCTCCAGCACCCGCTCCCGCACCCGCCGGGCCGCGTCGCCGTCGGCGAACAGGCCGCGCAGGTCGGCCAGGGCCGGCTCGGGCGGGTCCAGCGCCACCGCCGGGTCGACCACGGCCTCCAGCACGCTGGGCCGGTCCGCGGCGAGCACCTCGTCCCAGGCGGGACCGACCAGGTCCGGGCGGTCCACCCGCACCCCGTGCAGGCCGAGCAGCCGGGCCCAGCCGGCGTACGGCACGTCGGGCCGCCGGGCCGCGAACGTGCCGGGCGGGCGCCCGCCGCCCATCCCGGACTGGTCCCGGTTGTTCAACACCAGCACCACCAGCCGGGGATCGCGCCACTCCTGCCAGTGGTGCGCCACGGTGATCAGCTCGGCGAGCCCGTTGAGCTGCATGGCGCCGTCGCCGAGCAGCGCGATCACCGGCTCGTCGGGCCGGGCCAGCTTCGCGGCCACCGCGTACGGCAGGGCGCAGCCCATCGAGCCGAGCGTGCCGCACAGCTGGGCCCGGATGCCCGGGGGCAGTTGCAGGTGCCGGGCGTACCAGTACATGACGGAACCGACGTCCACCGCCACGGAGCCGGTGCGCGGCAGCCGGGCGGAGAGTTCGTGCAGGACGAGCTGCGGGTTCACCGGCTCGGCCGGGGCGGCGGCCCGCTCGGCGGCGGCGTCCCGCCACCGGTCGACCGAGCTCTCCACCACGCCCCGCCACTGCGGGTTCGGCCGGTCCGGGACCCGGGCCAGCAGCGCGCGCAGCGTCTCGGCGGCGTCGCCGACCAGCGGCACGTCCACCGGATAGCGGGTGCCGATCCGCCGGCCGTCGATGTCGATCTGGACGGTGCGGACCTGGCCCGGCATCGGGAACCAGTCGGTCCACGGGTCGTTGGTGCCGACCATGAGCAGGGTGTCGCAGCCCCCCATGAGCTGCGCGGCGGCGGTCGTGCCGACCTCGCCGAGCACTCCGGTGTGGAAGGGCAGCCGCTCGTCGAGCACCGGCTTGCCCAGCAGCGAGGTGGCCACGCCCGCGCCGAGCCGATCGGCGAGGGCGATCACCTCCCCGGCCGCCCCGTGCGCGCCCTGACCGACCAGGATGGCCACCCGCTGGCCGGTGCCGAGCAGCGAGGCGGCGGCGTCCAGGTCGGCGTCGTGCGGCAACACGCGGGCCAGCGGCTCGCCCGGGGTCGCCGACATCACGCCGGCGGTCTGCGGCAGCAGGTCGGGCACGGCGGCGAGCTGCAACGCGTGCGGCAGGACCACGCAGGTCGGGCTGCGGGTCGCCGCCGCGGTGCGGAACGCCTGGTCCAGCAGGACCGGCACCTGGTCCGGGCTGCGGCCGTAGCGGACGAACTGGTTGCAGACGTCGCCGAAGAGCCGGCTCAGGCCGATCTCCTCGTGCGCCCCGCCGAGCGGCCCCGTGACGTCCTCGCCGACGATCGCCACTACCGGCTTGCTGTCCAGCTTGGCGTCGTAGAGGCCGTTGAGCAGGTGTACCGCGGCCGGCCCCTGGGTGGCCAGGCACACCCCGATCTCGCCGGTGAACTTGGCGTGCCCGGTGGCCATGAACGCGGCGGTCTCCTCGTGCCGGGCGGGGATGAACTCCGGATCCCCGCCCGCGTCGTCGAGCGCGGCGACCAGGGGGGCGATGGCCGCCCCCGGGTAGCCGAACGCCCGGGGCACCCGCCAGGCGCGCAGCCGTTCGACGACCAGGTCCGCCACCGTGCGGTCAGCCATTGCCCCGCCCGGGCGTGCTGGCGTCGACGTAGCGCAGCACCGCGCCGACCCCGTCGGTGAGTTCCGGCGCCTCCTCCGGCGCGAGCACGGTGAGCTCGGCGTCGGTGCCGATGAGGGCGCGCAGCAGGGCGGCGTCGGCGCGTACCTTCTGCGGGTCGGCCACCGACATGTCCCGCAGCTGTCCCGGGTCGGTGGCGATCTCGGTGGGTTCCGGCCCGACCCACAGCTCGCCGTCGGCGGACGGGTCGTCGACGATGAGCATGGTGTCGACCTGGTCGCGTTGCAGGGCGGAGACCACCGCGTCGAGGCCGGCGCCGACGTCCTCCTGCACGCCGAAGCGGTCCAGCGCGGTGGCGATGCGCTGGTCGGCGACCTCGGCGATGGTCTGCACGGTGATGTCGTCCATCAGGGTGTCGTCGGCGCCGGCGTCGCGGGAGCCGGCGTCGGTGCGTACCAGCACGTCCTGCCAGCGCTCGGGCAGCTGCGCCGCGATCATCCCGGTGGCCCGGACGTCACCGGCGACGACCAGCACGTCGGCGCCCACCCGCTCGGCCAGGTCGGCGGCGGCCGCCGCGGCGTCCCCGGCGTTGTGGTGCCAGGCCTCCATGGCGGCCCGCTGGTAGCGGGACTGCGACCAGCCGCCCGGCTGCACTCGGCGCAGCTGCCCGCTCTCCCGCCCGACCACCGTCGCCCGGCGCGGCACCCCGCCGGCGCTGACCGCGACCGCGTCGGCCCCGGTCCGGTCGGCCAGCACCCGCACCCAGGCGATCTGCTCGCCGCGCTGGGCGACCAGCGGCATGGTGTGCGGCAGCGCGGACCAGGTGGCCAGGTCGCGCAGTGGCGGTGCGGAGAGGTATTCGGTGAGCACCACCCGGCCGTGGGTGGCGAAGACCGCGATGCCGTAGTCGCCGGGCATCGGTTGGTGCCGGCGGACCACTTCCTCGACGGCCTCGATCGTCGCCGGGTCGGCGCCCTGCCCGATCAGGTCCCCCTTGAGAGCGCGCCAGCGCAGGTCGACCTGCGGACGTGCGTCGTGGGTGTCCCGCGAGGCATCCATATACACCGAGCACCACGGCCCGGGACGGTCGTAGAGCGGGCGCAGGAAGGACAGCTGCATGCTCGACCCCTTTCCAGCTCGGCCGCACGCATACCCGCGCGACCCGGGATGTCACCTTCCGGGCCGGCCCCGTGACTCGCGTTCATTCACGTCGTTCAACCCCGGGGATCGATACCATGAGTGAACACGACAGGACTCTCGGTGGTGAACATGAACACGGAGCTGCACATTCGTCGCCCCGTCCACCCGACGGAGCGGATCGTCACCGGCCGGTTGGTCCGCCTCCTGCAGGGTTATGCCCGCGAGGTGCGGGTGGGGCAGCCGGTGCTGGTCGGGGTGCTGACCGCGGCGGGCGTCGTGGGGCTCCTGCTCCGCCTGGTGCGGGCGCTGCTCAGCAGCGGCGGCGGGGGCGCGCGGCGCAGCTTCAAGGAGCTGAAGAAGGGGCCGGAGTTCCTGGTCACCCCGGTCCGGGTGCGCGACGCCGCCGACCGGCTGGTCGAGGTGGAGCTGCACGGTCACCTGCCGCAGAGCGCCCTGCACCCCGGCGACCACGTGCAGCTGACCCTGCGCCCGCAGCGCGACGCCGACCTCCCGCCGCGGATCGAGCGGATCGTCAACCTCACCACCGGCCAGCTGCTGACCCCGCGCACCGCGACGGTCTGGTCGCACCTGGGGCCGGCGCTGCTGCTCCAGGCGGTGCTCGGCGTGCTGCTGGTGGCGGGCGTCGCCGCCTGCTCGGCGCTCGGCTGAGGTTTCCGTCCCCGGTGACGGGGGCACCGGCTCGGTCATGTTCCCGGGATTCACGCTGGAGCACGTCGACGTCGGCCCGGTGCGCCTGCGGGTCCGGCACGGCGGCTCCGGGCCGCCGGTGGTGCTGCTGCACGGGCACCCCCGCACGCACGCCACCTGGCACCGGGTCGCGCCGCTGCTCGCCGCCCGGCACACCGTGATCTGCCCGGACCTGCGCGGGTACGGCGGCTCGTCGAAACCGCCGAGCGACCCGGCGCACACCGTCTACTCGAAGCGGGCGATGGCCGGCGACGTGGTGGCGCTGCTCGACGCGCTCGGCCACCCCCGGGCGGCGGTCGTCGGGCACGACCGGGGCTGCTACGTGGCCATGCGGACCGCGCTGGACCACCCGGACCGGGTGACCCGGCTCGGCGTGCTGGACGGCGTGCCGATCGGCGAGGCGCTCGCCCGCTGCGACGCCCGGTTCGCGGCCCGCTGGTGGCACTGGTTCTTCCTGGGCCAGCTCGCCAAGCCGGCCGAGCGGGTGATCAATGCCGACCCGGACGCCTGGTACGGCGGCTCGCCGGAGGCGATGGGCGCGGAGGCGTACGCCGACTACCGCCGCGCCATCCACGACCCCGCCACGGTGCACGCCATGTGCGAGGACTACCGGGCGGGCCTCGGGCCGGACCGGGCGGCGGACGACGCGGACCGGGCCGCCGGCCGGCGCATCGGCTGCCCGGTCCTCTTCGCCTGGTCGGAGCGGGACGACATGGTCGACCTGTACGGCGACCCGGCGGCGATCTGGCGGGACTGGGCCGACGACGTGCGGGCGGCGTCGATCCCCTCCGGCCACCACATGGCCGAGGAGGCCCCGGCGGAGCTGGCCGCCCTGCTCGGCGACTTCCTGGCGGGGTGACCCGCGGCGGTCAGCCGACCGGGGTGAGCGGACGCTCGGTGGGGGCCGGGGTGCCGAGGAGGCCGTGGCGGCGGGCCCAGCGCTCGAAGAGCACCGTGGCGAACGGCGGCACCGCGCACGCCAGCGCGAGGGCGGTGTGCCACAGCGACCAGCGTCGCTGCCGGGCGACCACGAGCACGAGCAGCCCGTACGCCACGAACAGCGCCCCGTGGACCGGGCCGAACACGTGCACGCCGATCTCGTTGCGCGGCGGCCCGTACTTGACGGCCATCCCGGCCAGCAGGGCGGCCCACGAGCAGGCCTCGGCGATGGCCGCCGCCACGAACAGCCGGGTGGTGATCTCGCGCATCCGGCCATGTTAGCCACCCGGACCGCCCGGACCGGCCACGACACTGTGCGACGCGACAGGGATCACCGGCGGGACAGGTGGGTAGTAAGGGGTCCCCCGGCTCTTTCCCCGCGCCGCCGTGGCGTGCGAGGTTAGGGGGACCAACGGTGACAGGGTGGTGACCATGGGCGAGGACGTCGGCGCGCGCACCTTCAGCCGGGAGGACCGGGCCCGCTACCGCGACAAGGTGCGGCGTTGCCTGGACGTGTTCGCCGAGATGCTGCGCGAGTCCCGCTTCGACGTGGAGCGGCCGATGACCGGGCTGGAGATCGAGCTGAACCTCGTCGACGAGGAATCCCAGCCGGCCATGCGCAACGCCGACGTGCTGGAGGCGATCGCGGATCCCAGCTTCCAGACCGAGCTGGGCCAGTTCAACGTGGAGATCAACGTCGAGCCGCGCCGGTTGACCGGCACCGGCACGGCCCAGTTCGAGAAGCACGTCCGGGCCAGCCTCAACGCCGCCGAGGAGAAGGCCCGCGCGGTCGGCGCGCACATGGTGATGATCGGCATCCTGCCGACCCTGCGCCCGGAGCACCTGACCGCCGAGACCCTCTCGACCAACCCGCGCTACGCGCTGCTCAACGAGCAGATCTTCGCCGCCCGGGGCGAGGACCTGCGCATCTCGATCAGCGGGGTGGAGCGGCTCGCCACCACCGCGGACACCATCACCCCCGAGGCCGCCTGCACCAGCACCCAGTTCCACCTCCAGGTCAGCCCGGCCCAGTTCGCCGACTACTGGAACGCCGCCCAGGCGATCGCCGGCGTCCAGGTCGCGCTCGGTGCGAACTCACCGCTGCTGTTCGGCCGGGAACTGTGGCGGGAGACCCGGGTGCCGCTGTTCCAGCAGGCCACCGACACCCGCGCCGAGGAGATCAAAGCCCAGGGGGTGCGCCCCCGGGTGTGGTTCGGGGAACGCTGGATCACCACCGTGTTCGACCTCTTCGAGGAGAACGTGCGCTACTTCCCCGCGCTCCTGCCGGTGTGCGACCCGGAGGACCCGGCGGAGACCCTGGCCGCCGGCGGCGTGCCGAAACTCGCCGAGCTGCGGCTGCACAACGGCACGATCTACCGGTGGAACCGCCCGGTCTACGACGTGCTGAAGGGCCGCCCGCACCTGCGGGTCGAGAACCGGGTGCTGCCCGCCGGGCCGACCGTGCTGGACACCGTCGCCAACGGCGCATTCTACTTCGGCCTGGTCCGCGCCCTCGCCGAGTCCGACCGGCCACTCTGGTCGCAGATGTCGTTCAGCGCGGCCGAGGAGAACTTCACCAACTGCTCCCGGCACGGCATCGACGCCCAGGTGTTCTGGCCGGGGCTGGGCTACCTCCCGGTGACCGAGCTGGTGCTGCGCCGGCTGCTGCCGCTGGCCCACCACGGGCTGGACCGGTGGGGCCTCGACCCGGCCGAGCGGGACCGGCTGCTCGGCATCGTCGAGCAGCGCTGCCTGACCGGTCGCAACGGCGCGACCTGGCAGGTGGAGACGCTGCACCGGCTGGAGTCCGCCGACCACCTGGACCGGCCGGAGGCGCTGCGCGAGGTGGTCCGCCACTACGTCGACCTCATGCACAGCAACCGCCCGGTCCACGAGTGGCCGATCCCCTGACCGCTTCCGGTCAGAGCGGGGACGGGTCGTCGCGCAGTCGGCTGTAGAGCCAACCGTCGCGCCAGGCGCCGGCCCGGAACTCGCAGGCCCGGATCACCCCTTCGAGCTGGAAGCCGGCCTTCTCCAGCGACCGCTGCTCGGCCAGGTTCTCCGGGTGGGTGCCGGCCTGGATCCGCTGCGCCGGGGTGTGCGCGAACAGGTAGTCGCAGAGCAACGCCTGGGCCCGCCAGCCGATCCCCCGGCCGCGCCACTCGGGCAGCAGGGCGATGCCGATCTCCCAGTACGGCGCGCGTCCGCCGTAGCTCCCCTGCAGGTAGCTCACGAGCCCGGCGGCGGCCTCCTCGGGCTCGACCTGGACGATCAGCCGGCCGTCCCGCTCGCCCAGGTGACCGTCCTCGGCGTGCCGGCGGGCGGGCGCGCCCGGATCCCGGAAGCCGGCCCAGTCCAGGCCGATCAGGCCGGGCTCGGTGGCGAACCGGCGGAACATCTCCAGGTCAGGCTCGGCCACCGGACGCAGCCGGACGGTGTGGCCGCCCGCCTCGTGCGCGATGCCGGCGAGCCTCGCCGGTGGCTCGGCCTCGTCCATGCCGGGCACGCTAGCGCCTCAGTGGCCCGCTCCGCTGCCCCGGCGATCCGGCAGGCACCCGCCCGATCGAGCACGCGGGAAAAAGCCCGACCCGTGGTCCGCCCCGAGGATGGGGATCGGTTGTCGACCTGCACGGGGCGATGCCCGGCGGCGTGGCCCATGCTCCACACCGTCGGGGTCCACCGTCGTTGACGTCGTCGTCACCGGCGTCGGCGTCGCGTCCGCCGCTACTTGGGGTCGACATGTCCGGAGGGCCAGTTCAATGCCCCCAGCAACGGCTACTCCTCCCGGTCTGCCGTCCAGGGACAACCGTTAGCGCGCGTACGGTCAGAGGGCCACGATCGCGGCGGATTCCGGGGGCAGCTCGATGCCGTCGCGCATCACGGTGACCCCCTCGGAGGTGGTGAGCAGCACCCGGCGCACCACGCCCGGCAGGTTGATGCGCTGCGGCTTGCCGGCCAGGTTCGCCACCACCAGGCAGCTGCCTCGCCGCATCAGCAGGAACTGGTCGCCGTGCCGGACGTCGACGTGGCCGAGCCGGGGGTCGGACAGGTCGGGTCGGTGCTTGCGCAGGGCGATGAGCCGCCGGTAGAAGTCGTACATCTCCTGGTGTTCGGGCTTGTCCAGCTCGGCCCAGTCGAGCCGGGACCGGACGAAGGTCTGCGGGTCCTGCGGGTCGGGCACGTCCCCCGGCGGCCAGCCGTGCGCGGCGAACTCCCGCCGGCGCCCGGTCGCCACGGCGGTGGCCAGCTCGGGCTCCGGGTGGCTGGTGAAGAACTGCCACGGGGTGCTGGCCGCCCACTCCTCCCCCATGAACAGCATCGGGGTGAACGGCGCGGTCATCAGCAGGGTGGCGCCGACCCGCAGCAGCCCGGCGGAGAGCGTCTGGGAGATCCGGTCCCCGGTGGCCCGGTTGCCGATCTGGTCGTGGTTCTGCAGGTACGCCACGAACCGGTGCCCCGGCGTGCGCTGCCGGTCGACGGGCCGGCCGTGGCTGCGGTTGCGGAAGCTGGACCAGGTGCCGGCGTGAAAGAACGCGCCGGTCAGCACATCGGTGAGGCATTCGAGGGAGCCGAAGTCGCCGTAGTAGCCCTGCCGTTCCCCGGTGAGCAGGGTGTGCAGCGCGTGGTGGGCGTCGTCGTTCCACTGGGCGTGCAGCCCGAACCCGCCGGCCTCCCGCGGGGTGATCAGCTTCGGGTCGTTGAGGTCGCTCTCGGCGATCAGGGACAGCGGCCGGCCCAGGTGGGTGGAGAGGACCTCCACCTCGGCGGCCACCTCCTCCAGGAAGTGGGTGGCCCGGGAGTCGGGCATGGCGTGCACGGCGTCGAGCCGCAGCCCGTCGACGTGGTAGTCGCGCAGCCACATGAGCACGCTGTCGACGATGTAGCGGCGCACCCCGTCGGAGTGCGGCCCGTCCAGGTTGACCGTGCGGCCCCAGGTGTTGCTCTGCTCGGTGAGGTACGGCGCGAAACGCGGCGCGTAGGCCCCGGAGGGCCCGAAATGGTTGTAGACGACGTCGAGGATCACCCCCAGCCCCTTGGCGTGCGCCGCGTCGACGAAGCGCTTGAGCCCGTCCGGCCCGCCGTACGGCTCGTGCGGCGCGTACCAGCAGACGCCGTCGTAGCCCCAGTTGCGCTCGCCGTTGAAGGCGTTGACCGGGAGCAGCTCGACCAGGTCGACGCCGAGGTCGACCAGGTGGTCGAGGCGGCCGATCGCCGCGTCGAAGGTGCCCTCCGGGGTGAAGGTGCCGATGTGCAGCTCGTAGAGGACGCTGCCGGGCAGTTGCTGCCCGGTCCAGCCCTGGTCGGTCCAGTCGAACGCGGCGTGGTCGTAGCGGCGGCTCGGCCCGTGCACGCCCTGCGGCTGCCACGCCGACCGGGGGTCGGGCAGGGCCTGCTCGTCGTCGTCGAGCAGGTACGCGTAGTCGGTGCCGGGGCCGGCGTCGGGCACCTCGACCCGCCACCAGCCGCCCGGCCCGGGGCGCATGTCGTGGTCGGCGACGCCGGGCAGGCGCAGCCGCACCCGGGCGGCTTCGGGCGCCCACACCGTGAACTCGGTCATGCGGCAGCCTCCACGGAGTCGGTGGGAGCGAGGAGGGCGACGGGATAGGTGCTCAGCAGATCGTGCATCAGCAGCTCAGACCCACTGTAGACCCGACCGGTGAACACGTCGGTAACACTGTTGCCGGAAATCGCCAGCGCCGTGTCGCGCCAGCCGCCCGCGCGGGCCAGCCGCAGCGGCAGGCGGGTGGCCACGGCGATCGCGCCACCCCGGTCGAAGGCCACCGCGTGCGCGCCGGCCGGCCCGTGCGCCGGCACCGGCCGGTAGCCGGTGAACAGCTCCGGGCGGTCCCGGCGCAGCCGCAGGGTCCGCGACACCACGAGCAGCTTGGCCGCGCCGTCGGCGGCCACCGCGGGCCGCCAGCCGGCGTCGAGCCGGGCCAGCAGGTCCCGGCGTACGGCGAAGTCGACCGGGCGGCGGTTGTCCGGGTCGACCAGGGAGTTCTCCCACAGCTCGGTGCCCTGGTAGGTGTCCGGCACCCCGGGCATGGCGAGCTGGACCAGCTTCTGCCCGAGCGAGTTCGACCAGCCGGCCGGGGTGATCTCGTCGGCGAACGCGGTGAGCTGGGCGTGCAGCTCCGGGTCGTCGTACATCCGGTCGACCAGGGCGTGCATTTCGTGCTCGAACGCCGGGTCGGGGTCGGCCCAGCCGGTGGACACGGACGCCTCCCGGGCGGCCTTCTCCGCGTACCCGTGCAGCCGCTCGCGCGCGATGGGCCAGGCCCCGACGGCGGTCTGCCAGAGCAGGTGGGCGAAGGCCGGGTCGGCCAGCGGCGCCCGGGACATCCAGTCGGCCACCCGCTCGGACCAGCGGCCGGGCAGCTCGGACAGGACCGCGAGCCGGGCCCGGACGTCCTCGCCGCGCTTGGTGTCGTGCGTGGAGAGCGCGGTCATGCTCGCCGGCCAGCGCACCTGCCGGGCGGCGGCGAAGCGGTGGAACTCGGCCGGCGGCACGCCGAAGTGGGCGGGGCTGCCGCCCACCTCGTTGAGCGCGACGAACCGGGTCCACCGGTAGTAGGCGGTGTCCTCCACCCCCTTGGCCATCACCGCGCCGGAGAACTGCGGGAAGCGGGCGGCCAGCTCGTGGCCGGGGTCGCGGAGCCGGGCGGTGACGGCGTCCAGCACGGCGGTCAGGTCGGGGCGGCGGCGGCCGGCCTCGGCGCGGGCGGCCGCGAGGTGCCGGGCGCCCTCCGGCGGGTAGCCGCGGTAGACCGGAAATGCGGCGGCCAGTTCGGCGAGGGCCGCCCGGACCTGCTCGCCGGGGAGCTCGGGGACGAGGGCGGCCAGCCGGGTCAGCTCGGCGGCGAGCAGCCGGGTGGCGGCCGCCAGCTTGGTGTCGTGGGTGAGGTCCTGCCACGAGGTGTGCCGGCCGGTGAGCCGGCCGTCCAGCGCCGTGAAGTCCGCCTCGGCGTCCGGGTCGACGAAGAGCCCGCCCGCCGCGGCCAGGGCGTCGTAGCCGGTGGTGCCGTCGACGGGCCAGTCCGGCAGCTCCTCGCCGTACTCCAGGATCTTCTCCACGACCAGCCAGACGCCGGGCGCGGCGGCGCGCAGCCGCGCCAGGTAGGCGGCGGGGTCGCGCAGCCCGTCCGGGTGGTCGACGCGGATGCCGTCGACGTCGCCGGCGCCGGCCCAGCGCAGGATCTCCGCGTGGGTGGCGCGGAAGACCTCCGGGTCCTCCACCCGCAGCCCGGCCAGGTCGGACACGGCGAAGAACCGGCGGTACGTCAGCTCGCTGTCGCCGCGCCGCCAGTCGACCAGCTCGTAGTGCTGCCGGTCGTGCACGGCGCGCGGGGTCCCGTCGCCGGTGCCGTCGGCGATCGGGAAGCGGTGCTCGTGGTAGCGCAGCTCACCGTCGACGACCTTGAGGTCGTCCAGGGCGTCGGGGGTGTCGGCGAGCACCGGCAGCAGCAGCTTGCCCCGGTCCCAGTCGATGTCGAACCAGTCCGCGTACGCCGACGCCCGGCCCCGGCGCAGCACGTCCCACCAGGCGGGGTTGGCGGCCGGCCGGGCCACGCCGGCGTGGTTGGGCACGATGTCCACGACCAGGCCGAGCCCGGCCGCGCGCAGGGCCCGCACGAGGCGCTGCCGGCCGCCCTCGCCGCCGAGTTCCGGGTTGACCGCCCGGTGGTCGACCACGTCGTAGCCGTGCTGGGAGCCGGGGGTGGCGGTGAGCAGGGGCGCGCTGTAGAGGTGGGTGACGCCGAGGTCGGCCAGGTAGCCGGCGAGGCCGGCGGTGGCGTCGAGGTCGAAGCCGGGGCGGACCTGGACGCGGTAGGTCGACCCCACCCGCGTCGTCGGCGCCGTCGTCTCGTCGGGGTGGGGGGTGTCGGGCATGGTCAGGCCGTCCTCTCCAGGACCAGCAGCGAGCGGTCGGGGACGCAGACACTCCCGCCCGCCTCGACCGTCAGGGTCTTCTCCGGATCCGGGTCCGCGGTGCTGATGACCAGCTCCCACCGCTGCCCGAACTCGGCCGGGGGCAGGGTGAAGTCCAGCGGCGCGTCGTGCGCGTTGAACAGCAGCAGGAACGAGTCGTCCCGGTGGCGCTGGCCGTACTGGCCGCGTTCCGGGATGCCGTCGCCGTTGACGAACAGGGCCACCGAGCGGCCGAAGTCGTTGCCCCAGTCCTCGCCGGTCATCTCCCGGCCGTCGGGGGTGTACCAGGCCAGGTCGGGCAGGGCGCTGTCGGCGGCCCGGCCGCCGACCGGCAGCCCGGTGAAGAAGCGGCGCCGCTGGAACACCCGGTGCCGCATCCGGAACTCGGTGAGGCGCTGGACGAACGCGATCAGCTCCTCGTCGGCCCGCGTCCAGTCGACCCAGGCCAGCTCGCTGTCCTGGCAGTAGGCGTTGTTGTTGCCGTGCTGGGTGCGGCCCAGTTCGTCGCCGTGGCCGAGCATCGGCACGCCCTGGGAGAGGATCAGGGTGGCCAGGAAGTTGCGCCGCTGCCGGGCGCGCAGGGCGAGCACGCCGGGGTCGCCGGTGTCCCCCTCGACGCCGCAGTTCCAGGAGCGGTTGTGGCTCTCCCCGTCCCGGTTCTCCTCGCCGTTGGCCTCGTTGTGCTTGTCGTTGTAGGAGACCAGGTCGTTGAGGGTGAACCCGTCGTGGCAAGTGACGAAGTTGATGCTGTGGAACGGGCGGCGCCCGTCGTCCTGGTAGAGGTCGGCGGAGCCGGAGATCCGGGAGGCGAACTCGGCCAGCGTGGCGGGCTCGCCGCGCCAGAAGTCCCGCACGGTGTCCCGGTACTTGCCGTTCCACTCGGTCCACTGCGGCGGGAAGTTGCCCACCTGGTAGCCGCCCGGGCCGACGTCCCACGGCTCGGCGATCAGCTTGACCCGGCCGACCACCGGGTCCTGCTGCACCACCTCGAAGAAGGTGGAGAGGCGGTCCACCTCGTAGAACTCCCGGGCCAGGGTGGCCGCCAGGTCGAAGCGGAAGCCGTCGACGTGCATCTCGGTGACCCAGTAGCGCAGCGAGTCCATGATCAGCTGGAGCGAGTGCGGGCTGCGCACGTTGAGGCTGTTGCCCGTGCCGGTGTAGTCGACGAAGTAGCGACGATCTTCCTCGGAGAGCCGGTAGTAGCTCGGGGTGTCGATGCCCTTGAAGCTCAGCGACGGCCCGAGGTGGTTGCCCTCGGCGGTGTGGTTGTAGACCACGTCGAGGATGACCTCGATGCCGGCCGCGTGCAGCGCCTTGACCATGCCCCGGAACTCCTGGACCTGCTGGCCGAGCCGGCCCAGCGCCGAGTAGCCGTGGTGCGGGGCGAAGAAGCCGATGGTGTTGTAGCCCCAGTAGTTGCGCAGCCCCAGGTCGGCCAGGCGGTGGTCGTGCACGAACTCGTGTACCGGCATCAGCTCGACCGCGGTCACCCCGAGCTGCTTGAAGTAGTCGATCATCACGGGCGAGGCGATCGCCGCGTACGTGCCGCGCAGCTCCTCCGGGATGTCCGGGTGGCGCATGGTCAGCCCGCGCACGTGCGCCTCGTAGATCACCGAGTGGTGGTAGGGCGTGCGCGGCGGCCGATCGTTGCCCCAGTCGAAGTACGGGTTCACCACCACCGACTTCGGCATGAAGGGCGCCGAGTCGGTGTCGTTGCGCCGGTCCGGGTCGCCGCCCACCTCGTAGTCGTAGACGGCCGGGTCCCAGGTGACCTCCCCGTCGACCGCCTTGGCGTACGGGTCGAGGAGCAGCTTGTGCGGGTTGCACCGCAGCCCGTTGGCCGGGTCCCACGGCCCGTGCACCCGGTAGCCGTAGCGCTGGCCGGGCTCGACGCCGGGCAGGTAGGCGTGCCAGACGTACGCGTCGACCTCGCGCAGCTCGACCCGGCGCTCGGCGCCGGTGTCCCACTCGTCGAACAGGCAGAGCTCGATCTTCTCCGCCACCTCGGAGAAGATCGCGAAGTTGGTGCCCATCCCGTCGTACGTGGCACCGAGGGGATAGCTCTCGCCCGGCCAGACCTGCATGTCGCTCCTTCGGCCATGATCATGAGCGCACCGGACGGGCGGACCGCCGGTGCGCACGCCGCTAATGCCCCGCCACACGCTCTGCCAATCCACCCGTTCGGACGGTAACCGAATTCCACCCACCTGAGACCGCCTGGACCGTCGGGTGTTGTCCGTCACGATCGCCCTTTTCGGGATGCGGGTTCGCGCCGGATGGCCTTTCCTGGACAGCGGACCCGTGTGTGCCCGCGCGGGTCCGCCCGGCCGTTCGGCCACCCTCACCCGCTCCCCACGCCGCCACTGACGCCGGCGCGTACCAGCATGCATGGACGGAGATCGATGTGACCACCCTGCGGGTCGGCGCGCAGCCCGCCACCGCGACGGACCGGACCCACCGGCCCACCCTCACCTCCCGCCCCACCATCCCGCCGCAGCCCGGCGTGCCGCCCCGGCCGCGGCGCATCCTCATGCTGTCGTGGGAGTACCCGCCGGTGCTCGTCGGTGGCCTCGGCCGCCACGTGCACGCGCTCTCCGTGGCGCTGGCCGCCGCCGGCCACGAGGTCACCGTCGTCACCCGGCACGCCGAGGGCGCGCCGCTGGAGGAGTACGCCGACGGCGTGCGGATCGTCCGCGCCGCCGAGGACCCGGTCACCTTCCCGCTCGCCACCGGCTCGCTGCTGGCCTGGACCATGGCGTTCAACCACACCCTCACCCGGGCCGCCCTGCGCGCCGCCGAGTCCGGCGCGTACGACGTCATCCACGCCCACGACTGGCTGGTCGCGCACACCGCCATGACCCTGCGCGAGCACCTGGACGTGCCGCTGGTCAGCACCATCCATGCCACCGAGGCCGGCCGGCACCAGGGCTGGCTGCCGGAGGAGATGAACCGCACCATCCACGGCGTCGAGCAGTGGCTGGCCACCGAGTCGGGCCGGGTGATCGTCTGCTCCGGCTACATGCGCGACGAGGTGGGCGCCCTGTTCGGGGTCGATCCCGCCCGCGTCGACGTGGTGCCGAACGGCGTCGAGCCGCACCGCTGGCGGGTGCCCGGCTCGGCGGTGGCCGCCGCCCGCGCCCGGTTCGCCGGGGACGGCCCGCTGGTCACCTTCGCCGGCCGGCTCGTCTACGAGAAGGGCGTGCAGCACCTGCTCGCCGGGCTGCCCCGGCTGCGCGACCGGCACCCCGGGCTGCGCGCCGTGATCGTCGGCGACGGGCCGTACCGGGCGACCCTGGAGGACGAGGTGCACCGGCTCGGGCTCGGCGGCACGGTCAGCATGCCGGGCTTCCTCGGTGGCGCCGACCTGCCCGCCGTGATGGCCGCGTCGGACTGCTTCGCGGTGCCCAGCATCTACGAGCCGTTCGGCATGGTGGCCCTGGAGGGGGCCGCCGCCGGCGCGCCGCTCGCGGTGTCCCGCACCGGCGGGCTGGCCGAGATCGTCGAGCCGGGCGTCACCGGGCTGACCTTCGCCCCGCAGGACCCGGACGGGCTCGCCGAGGCGGTGCACGCGCTGCTCTCCGACCGGGACCGGGCGCGGCTGCTCGCCCGGCGCGCCCGCGCGATGGTCCACGAGCAGTACGGCTGGTCGGCCATCGCGTCCCGCACGGGCGCCGCGTACGCGGCGGCCATCGCGGGCGACCCCGCGTTCACGGCCGCCCGGACCGAGCAGCGGATGAGCGCCGGCCGGACCCTGCCCGCCCTGCCGGAGGGCAACCTGCTGGCCGCCGCCGGCCTGCGCTGACCCCGACGCTCCGTTCCGCCCGGCACACGGGCGGCCGGCGCCGGGGATGATCGGCTCCAGCTCGCCGAGGTGGCGGTGTCCGACAGGTTCGGATACCGCTACGTCGGCGAGCTGGAGTGGATCGAGTGCGGGCATACGCCCGGCCGCGCGTCGGCCCTAGGATCGCGATCATGCGGGACGTGGGGCTGACGGTTCGGCCGGCGAGCGTGGCGGATGTTCCTGCACTCGTGGAGTTGCGACTGGCCAACGCCGAGGCGCACCTCGCTCTCGACCCTGGCATCTACCGCGTTCCGCAGCGTGACGCGGTGGTGCGCCACTTCACGGCCATGCTGGCCGACGAGTCGGGGCAGGATGGGGTTCTCGTCGCCGAGGCTCGGGACGGCCGCGTGGTGGGGATGATCGAGCTGCTGCGGCAGCCCGATCCGCCGGCGCATCAGATCCTGCGTCCTGAGCCTTCGGCGCAGGTGCACACGGTGGTGCTGCCCGATGCCAGGGGGCTCGGGGCGGGATCGGCGCTGCTGGAGGCGGCCGAACGGTGGGCGACCGATCGCGGGATCACGTACCTGTCGGCCGGCATCCACCACCGCAACGTCGGTGCGGTGCGCTTCTACGGTCGGCAGGGCTACACCGACGCCGGTTTCTCCCTGGGCAGGCGTCCGGGCGTCCGGTGACCAGTGGTACGCCCCGCCGCGCGTCGGCAACGGAAGATCAGCTGGATCGTCGGCCCAGCAACTGCGCGGCGTCGCGGAGGAAACGGTCCTCCGCCGCGGCAGCGGCTGATGACACGTCCCGCAGGGTCGGGAAGTCGTGGACCAGTCCGGGCTCGCGTCGGTGCGTCACCGGCACGCCGGCAGCCCGCAGGCGCGCGACGTAGGCCTCACCCTCGTCGCGCAGAGGATCGTGCTCGGCCGACGCCGCCGTGGCCACGGCGAGCCGCCGCGCCCGCGCGTCGTGCGTGTCGAGATCTCCCAGGACGAACCCGCCGCCGTGGAGGTAGACGACCACCGGGTCCGCGCCCGGCGCGTACACCCGGACCGGGACACCCGCCATCGTCGTGTCGACGGCCGGGACCTCCGGTCCCGGCGTGCGCGCCGCGGCCCGTGCGCGGGAGGCCTGACGCGAGGTCGCCACGTCCGGTTCGCCGCCGGTGGGCTGGGCCCTCGCGGTCCGCAGGAATGCGGCCAGGTGGTCGTCAGCGATGAAGTCCTCCGGCACGAGATCATGCTAATGAGCCGGCCGGCTCCGGCTGGTCGGAAGCTCGGCGCCGACGGTCCTGCGCCGGGAGTGCCGCCGTGGAATGATTCCGCGATGGCCAGCTATGAGGTGGCGCTCGTCCTGCTCGTCGACCCCTCGGGCGCCGTTCTCCTGCAGCATCGCGATGAGCACGCGCCCGTCTCCCCGAACCAGTGGGGTCTGCCCGGCGGACACATCGAGCCGGGCGAGACACCGGAACAGGCCGCCCGCCGGGAACTGCTGGAGGAGACCGGCCTGACCGTGGGCGAGCTGCATCCCTTCTGGAGCGGCCCGCGCCCGGACGAGGAGGGCTTCCCGCACACGGTGACGGTCCACGTCTTCCGCGGCGCGACCGACGCCCGTCAGGAGGATGTGGTGCTCGGCGAGGGCCGGGCCATGGTCTTCGTCCCCCGCGACGAGGTGCTCGACCGGGACCTGGCGGTCTCCTCGGCGCTGGTCCTCCCGCTTCACCTCGGGGTCGGCCCGACGGTCCGACCCGCATGATCGTCTGGTCGTGATCGTCCGTCCGGGCTGGTCGCGGCGGGCGCGGATCGGACAGACTCGCGTGAACCTGTCGCACGAGGTTCGAGGAGACGCGGTGCGGGTGCTTCTGGTGGAGGACGACCTGCGAGTCGCGTCCGCGCTCGCCGCCGCGCTGCGCCGCCGGGGCAACTCGGTCATCACGGCCACGACCGCGTCGGAGGCGGTCGGGGCCGGGCCCGTGGACCTGCTGCTGCTCGACCTGAACCTCCCGGACCGGGACGGCCTGGCGTTGTGCCGGGAGTTCCGCCGGCACAACGAGGACATCGCGATCATCGCGGTGACCGCACGCGGTGACGAGCGGGACCGGGTGGCGGGGCTGCGGGCCGGCGCCGACGACTACGTGGTGAAGCCGTTCTCGATGGCGGAGCTGCAGGCCCGGATCGAGGCGGTGATGCGCCGCGCCGCGCGTGCCTCCCGGATGGAGGCGGCGCTGGAGGTCGGCGACCTGCGGCTGGACCTGAACGCCCGGCGGGTCTGGCTCGGCGGCCGGGAGGTGGTCCTGACCCGCAAGGAGTTCGCGCTGCTGATGGCACTGGCCCGGCAGGCCGGGACGGTGGTGCCCCGGGAGCGGCTGCTCATGGACGTCTGGCAGACCACCTGGGGCGGCGGCCACACCCTCGACGTCCACGTCGCGGCCCTGCGGGGCAAGCTCGACGACGCCGGCCGGGTGGAGACCGTACGCGGCGTGGGCTACCGGCTCCGCCCGGCCTGAGGCGCCGATCCTCAGATCAACCTCAAGAAATCGCTCGCTGTCGACCATGGACGGGCGGACTCGCGTGTGCTGTCCGGACGAGTCATCCCACCTGTTCTGGAGCTTCCATGAGAGACAGACGGACGACGGCCCTCCTCTCCGCCCTGCTCGCCGCGACCCTGGCGGCGTTCGCGGGGCCCGTGCCCGCACAGGCCGACCCGGCCGAGCCGAACCAGGTCCAGGGCCTGACGGTCGTGCAGGGCGACGGCTACGCCACCCTCGCCTGGACGCCGGTCGACGGCGCCACCGACTACCAGATCGAGCGCACCCCGGTCGCCGCCGACGACACGGCGACCGGACCGGCGGTGATCACCGGCGTCTGGCGGCCGAACCGCCAGATCGACAACTCCTCCCCCACCTTCGCCGACGCGGGCTTCAACCCGGGCGCCCGGTTCCAGTGGCGGGTCCGCGCCCGCTCCGGCACCACCGCCGAGCCGTACTCGGCGCCGGTGGCCGGCACCACCCGGGCCCCCTGGGGCGATCCCGCGGTGCCGGGCGAGAACCTCCGCACCCAGTGGGAGACCACGCTCGCGGCGCAGTACACCAGCGACGTCAACGAGTACGCGTACACGGCGGCGGTCGACGAGTTGAGCGACCGGGTGCGGGTGACCGAGATCGGCCGGACCGCGCTGGGCCGCCCGATCAACATGTTCGTCATCGGCTACCCCACGCCGCCGGCCACGCCGGCGGCGGTGGCCGCGACCTCACCGCTGATGGTCAACTGCAACGTGCACGGCAACGAGCCCGGTGACCGGGAGGCGTGCCTGATCATGGCCCGCCAGCTGGCGTTCAGCAACGACCCCCGGACGCTGGACCTGCTGTCGCACACCACGGTGCTCATCGTGCCCACCATCAACGGCGACGGCCGGGCGGCCAACACCCGCGGCAACTCCACCGGCCAGGACCTGAACCGGGACTACTCGCTGATCCGCCAGCCGGAGACCTTCGCGCTGGTGCGGATGCTGCGCGACTACCGCCCGGTGGCCGGCTACGACGGGCACGAGTTCGGCAACTCCAGCGCCGGCGACCTGCCGATGCTGCCGCCGCGGCACCAGAACGTCGCCCAGCCGATCTTCGACGAGTCGCAGGACATGATCGAGGGCCACATGTACACGCAGGGCGCCAAGGCCGGCTGGTGGCCCTGCCCGTACGGGTGCAACGGCGGCGGGAACGTCGGGCTGAGCGAAGAAACCATCCTGCGCAACACGCTGGGCCTCAAGAACGTGGTGAACTCCCTGCTGGAGCTGCGCAGCGCCGGTGGCGCCACCCGGCCGGACGAGGGCAACACGGCGAACAACCGGCGGCGCAAGGCGTTCTCGGCGCTCTGGACGTTCCACCAGTTCCTCGACTACCACCGGGCCAGCCTCAAGGAGATCACCTCGGCGCGGGCCGGCGGGATCACCTTCCAGGTGTCGAACACCGGCCGGATCGTCTTCCGCGGCTCCCGGCCGATCGCCGCGTACCCGTCGCCCCACCCGGGCGAGGCCCCGCCGCCGCTGGACGCCCCGCGCGAGGACCAGATCCTCACCGACGTGCCGTGCGCCTACTGGCTCACCGAGGAGCAGTACCACGGCGAGCGCACCGACGGCCCGGCCGGCCAGCGGACCACCGTGGCGCAGCGGCTGGCCGCGCACGGCTGGAAGGTGGTCACGGCCGCCGACGGGTACGTGGTGCCCCTCGCCCAGCCCGAGCGGGGACTGATCCCGCTGCTGCTCGACGGGCAGGCCGTGGAGAAGCTGGTCGACGCCGAGCGGGTCTACCCGACGGTGACCGGCCGGCACACCGGCCCGCTGGTGGTCTCCGGCGTCACCTGCCTGCGGGACGCTACGGTGACCGGCCCGGTCCGGGTTCGGCCGGGCGGCACGCTGGTCGCCACCGGCTCGTCGATCACCGGTCCGGTGGACGCCACCGGCGCCGCCGGGGTGTTCCTGACCGACAGCACGGTCACCGGCCCGGTCCGGGTCGCGCAGGGCACCGGCCCGGTGGTGGTCGTCGACGCGAAGGTCACCGGCCCGGTCGAGGTGTCGGACAACCGCGGCGAGGCGCCGTTGGTGGCGGCCAACACCGTGACCGGTCCCCTGCGCTGCGGCGGCAACAGCCAGGCACCGGTCGACCTCGGGCTGAGCAACTCGGTGCTGGGCCCGAAGAGCGGCCAGTGCGCGAGCCTCTGACCCGTTGACCGTCGTACCGGCAGGTCCGGCCTCCCGGACCTGCCGGTACGACCCGACCCGACCGGAGAATGCCGTGGAACCGCCCGTCATCCCCCCGCGATCCCGATCTCTCCCCCGGCTCCGGTGGCCGGCCCGCCGGCGGCGGGCCGCCGCGCTCGCCGCGGGCGCGCTGGCCCTGGTGCTCACCGGCACGGGCTGCTCCGGCCCCGGCGCCGCTTCGCCGGCTGCCGCCGGCGGCGCCGCACCGAGGGCGGTGCCCCTCGTGAGCGGCCCGCTGTGCGACCTGCTGCCCTCCGGCAGCGACCCGGGCAACCCGGCGGCGCTGGCCGGTCAGCCGGCCGAGGCGGCCCTGCAGTGGCTGCCCGTCCTCACCACCTTCGAGGAGGCGGTGCGGGCGTCCGGCATGTCCGCCGACCTGCACGGCGGCCCGGGGGTGACCATCCTGGCCCCGACCGACGACGCCTTCGCCGCCAAGTTCTCCGAGGACGATCTGGACCACCTGTTGCTGGCCGACCGGGACAAGCTCCGCGGCCTGCTCCGCGAACACCTCGTCGCCGGGTCGCTGTCGCTGGCCGACCTGGTGGCCGCCGGCACGGTCACCACGCTCGCCGGCACCACGGTGACGGTCACCGGGAGCGCGGGGACGGCCCGCCTGGCGGGCCAGACCGACACCGTGTGCGCCGACTACCGGGCCGCCGACGCGCGGATCCACATCATCAACCACGTGCTCGGCAGCCTGCCCACCACCGGCGGCGAGGGCGGACACCGCGCCCACTGACTCTTGCTCCAGGAAACCGCAGCTCATACGTTCGATCCAGCTCGCTCGATCTCCCCCCGAGTGAAACGAGGCATCCGATGCGCCTGTCGAAGCGCCCGCACAGGGCGGTCCCCACGAGAAGAACGGCCGGCGTCGCCGCGCTGCTCCTGCTCGCCGGCCTGACGCCGTTGCTCGGAGGCGCGCCAGCCGGCGCCGCCCCCACGCCCCCCGGCTGCAGCGACGACCCCGCCGCCCGGCTGTCCACCGTGCCCAGCCCCGAGTCCGCGCTGGGCTTCCCGCTCGGCACGGGCCAGGAGCGGGTCGTCACCAACGACGAGGCCCGCAGCTACCTGAAGGCCGTCGACGCCGCCTCCGACCGCGTGGTCACCGGCGTCATGGCGACGAGCGTGCTCGGCCAGCCGCTGCCCTACGCCATCGTCTCCCACGAGCGGCACGTCCGGCCCGGCGCGTTGAAACAGATCGCCGACGACATCCGCGATCTGCGGGACCCCCGCCGCACGAGGGCGAAGAAGGCCGCCAGGACCGCCACCGACCGCCCGGCGATCGTCTGGGTGGCCGGGAACGTGCACGGCGGGGAGAAGAGCGGCACGGACGCCGCGCTCAAGACCCTGTACGAGCTAGCATCCGGGCTGTCCTGCGCGGTCGCGGAGCGCAACGACAACCTGGTGACCGTCATCGTGCCGACCCAGAACCCGGACGGCCGCGACGCCAGCCGCCGGCAGAACGAGTACGGCTTCGACCTGAACCGGGACTGGTTCGCCCGTACCCAGCAGGAGACCGACGGCAAGATCGAACTGCTGCGGCAGTACCCGCCGCAGGTCTTCGTCGACGCCCACGAGATGGGTGGCCGGCAGTACTTCTTCCCGCCCAACGCCGACCCGATCCACCACGAGATCTCCAGCGAGAACGTCGACTGGATCAACCGGATCGGCGAGGCCAACAAGGCCGGCTTCGGCTTCAACGGCGCCTGCGGCGGCGCCGTCACCACCGAGTGCTACTTCAACTACGCGACGTACGACCTGTTCTTCATGGGTTACGGCGACACCGTCCCGGCCGCCGGCTTCGGCGCCGCCGGCATGACCTTCGAGAAGGGCAGCGCGTCGGCGGTGGCCGACCGGGTCCAGCAGCAGTTCCACACCCAGTGGTCCACCCTCGGGTGGGCCGCCGCGAACAAGCACGAGGTGCTGACCAGCTACTACAAGATCTGGACGGACGCGCTCGCCGAGGGCCGGACCGGGACGCTGGAGCCGAACGAGGTGGTCCAGCCGACCAACACCGTCCAGTTCCCGGTGCCGGACATCAGGATCCGCTCGTACTTCCTGCTCCCCGACCGGCAGCTCGCCGACGTGCGCCAGCTGGTCGAGCGGCTGCGCCGGATGGACGTCGAGGTCTACGAGGTGACCAGGCCGACGAAGGTGCCCACGGCGCGGGTCTTCGGCGGGCGCACCGCGACCGACGTCACGGTGCCGGTCGGCGCGTACTGGATCCCGATGGACCAGCCGCAGAAGCACTGGATCCAGGCGATCATGGGCGAGGACCCGTACGTCCCGTTCCCCTACTTCTACGACGTGTCGTCCTGGAGCAACCCGCTGCTCATGGGCGTGGACACCATCTACACCGGCGACGACGTCCGGCCGCACGCCCGACCGGTCCGGCAGATCACCGGCGGCACGGCCGCGGCGGCCGGGGCGAAGGGGTCGTACGCGTACCCGCTGGACTCGGCGGCGGCGGCCGAACTCACCTTCCGGCTGCTCGGCCGGGGCGTGCCGCTCGTCCGTGACCTCGACACCAGCGTGGTGGGCTTCCCCGCGAAGAGCCTGACGAAGGAGATCGACCGGCTGGCCCGGTCGCTCGGGGTGACCCTGAGCCCGCGCCGCGCGGCGGCCGGCGGGAGCCCGGTGGACCTGCCGGATGTCGGGCTGTTCGAGGGCACCGGCATCTCCACCACCTCCGGCTCGCACGGCGAGGCCCGGTACGTGCTCGGCAAGCGGTGGGGGCTCGACCTCACGCCGGTGACCACCGCCGACATCAACGACAACACCCCGGCGTTCACCGAGCGCACCGTGCTGCTCGTGCCGGACGGCAGCAGCCCGACCGGTGGGCTCACCGCCGCCGGGCAGGCCAACCTGCGGAACTGGATCGCCCAGGGCCACACCTACCTCGGCCTGCGCAACGAGGGCACCCGGATGGCCCGGGCCGCCGGACTCACCTCCACCACCGAGAAGACGAAGCCGGCGGACTACCGGATGATCGGTTCGCACCTGCGGGTCGACGTCGACGGCAGCAGCCCGGTCGCGCTGGGCCGCCCGGCGGAGGACTTCGAGTTCAACAACAGCGACTCGATCCTCAACCCGAGCAGCACCGGCACCAACGTCCTCACCTACCCGTCCGACGACACCTTCTGGGCCAACGGCTACACGATGCGCAGCGACGTGTTGAAGGGCACGGTCGCCCTGGTGGACGAGCCCACCGGCGCCGGTCGGGCCGTGCTGTTCGCGTTCAACCCGCTCTTCCGGGCGTACAACGAGAACGGATTGCACCTGGTGGCCAACGCCCTGCTCTACCCGTCGGGTGCGGCGGCGGACCGCGGCACGGCGCGGCCCACGGCCGGTGTCGACCCCGCCCGGGCGGGCGCGGCGGCCCAGCCGGTGGCGGAGGACCTGGGCGGCGGGTGGCGCCCGATCACCGTCGAGGTGGCGGCCGGTGACCGCGCTCGTGCCGAAGCGGTCGTCGCCCGGTACACCGACACGGCCCGGGTCTCCGAGGCGGGTGGATCGGCCTACCTGGTGATCCCGAACCCGGCCGGCCTGCAGGCCGACGAGCACCCGTTCCTGCGTGACCTGGTGGGCGCCCTCCGGGACGCGCGGATCCCGCTGCGTTCCCTGGTGGGCTGACGCACCGCCGGCGTACCGACACGAAGGCCGCCGACCCCGTACGGGGTCGGCGGCCTTCGCCGTCAGGACCGGGCTCAGCGCTCCGTGGCGGGAACGTAGTCCCGCTCGGCGTAGCCGGTGTAGATCTGCCGCGGGCGGCCGATCTTGGTCTCCGGGTCGTTGATCATCTCGCGCCACTGGGCGATCCAGCCGGGGAGCCGGCCCAGGGCGAACAGCACCGTGAACATCTTCGTCGGGAAGCCCATGGCCTTGTAGATCAGGCCGGTGTAGAAGTCCACGTTCGGGTAGAGCCGGCGCGAGACGAAGAAGTCGTCGGCGAGGGCGATCTCCTCCAGCTGCATCGCGAGGTCCAGCAGCGGGTCCGGCTTGGCCATCCGGCCGAGCACGTCCTGGGCGGCCTTCTTCACGATCGCGGCGCGCGGGTCGTAGTTCTTGTAGACCCGGTGGCCGAAGCCCATGAGCTTCACGCCGTCCTGCTTGTCCTTGACCTTCTGCACGAAGGTGCGGACGTCGCCGCCGTCGGCCTGGATCTTCTGGAGCATCTCCAGCACGGCCTGGTTGGCGCCGCCGTGCAGCGGGCCGAACAGCGCGTTCACGCCGGCCGAGACCGAGGCGAACAGGTTGGCGTTGCTGGAGCCGACCAGCCGGACGGTCGAGGTGGAGCAGTTCTGCTCGTGGTCGGCGTGCAGGATGAAGAGCATGTCCAGCACGCGGGCCATCACGGGGTCGACCTCGTACGGCTCGGCCGGCACGCCGAAGGTCATCCGCAGGAAGTTCTCGACGTAGCCCAGCGAGTTGTCCGGGTAGAGCAGCGGCTGGCCGATCGACTTCTTGTACGCGTACGAGGCGATGGTGGGGACCTTCGCCATCAGCCGCACCGTGGACATCTCCACGTGGTCGGAGTCGAACGGGTCCAGGCTGTCCTGGTAGAAGGTCGAGATCGCGCTCACGGCCGAGGAGAGCACGGCCATCGGGTGCGCGTCGCGGGGGAAGCCGTCGAAGAAGCGGCGCATCTCCTCGTGCAGCAGCGAGTGCCGGCGGATCCGCTCGCTGAACTCGGTGAGCTGCGTCTGGCTCGGCAGCTCGCCGTAGATCAGCAGGTACGAGACCTCCAGGAAGGAGGACTTCTCGGCCAGCTGCTCGATCGGGTAGCCGCGGTACCGCAGGATGCCCGCGTCACCGTCGATGTAGGTGATCGCGGACGAGCAGGACGCCGTGTTCACGAAACCGGGGTCGTACGTCGTCATCCCGGTTTCCTTCAGCAGCTTGCCCACCCCGATTCCGGCGGGCCCCTCGACCGCGGGCTGCACCGGCATCGACAGCTGCCCACCGGGGTGGTCGAGCTTGACTTCCGTCATCTGTTCCTCGCTTCGCCGGCAAGATCTTCGTTGAGTTGCCTTCGCTTTTACCGTAATCACGGTGGGGAGGACACCGCTCGTCATGGTTCGGTGGTGAGGTATGCGTCACCCGATTCCCGACTTGCCGACTCGGAAACCCGGTGGAAGCGCGACCACCCCGAGCTGGGAAGGCTACCCGGCGATCCGGCGGATGATCACGAGAGGGTGAGCCGGCTCAGCGCCCCGTCGGCGCCCACCCGGTAGAGGTCGAGGCGGTTGGCCCCGGCGGCGAAGAGCCGGTCGTCGGGGAGAAGGGCGGCGAACCGCCGGCCGGCGTGGTCCGGCGGAACCACCGGGACGACCGCGCCCACTGTGCCGTTCACCGCCACGGCGAGCCGCGTCCCGTCCGGCACCGAGGCGGGCACGGTCCCCCAGACCAGCGCCGGCAGCTCGCCGCGCGCCGGGTCGACGTCGCGGAACGCGGCGAGGTTGCCCACGGTCGCCGTACCCCCGGGTGGTTTCTCCCCGACCGTGGTGCCCACCAGCGGGTCGGGGGCGGGTGCGGCGGGCGGGGACGGGACCCCACCGGGGAACGTCAGCGGCTGGCCGGGTGTGTCGTAGAAGCGCTTGTCGGAGGTGTCGCGCGGGGCCTGGCTCGCCGGCCGGCCCTCCATCTGCCAGGGGATTCGCATGTGGGTCTCGTCGGCGATCGTCGGCAGCAGGTCCACGTGCTGCCAGTTCCGGTCGTCGATCCGGCCGGTCCGCTGGCCGGGTTGCTTCAGGAACATCGGCACCCAGGCGACCTGGTCGGGCGCGTGGGTGATGGCGTCCAGCCCCCGGCCCTGCCAGTCCTTGCGGAAGCTCACCCCGTGGTCGGCGGTGACCACCACGAGCGCCTTGTCGTAGAGGCCGGTGGCGCGCAGGGTGCGCAGCGTCTCGCCGATCAGCCGGTCGGTGTAGCCGAGCTGGGCGAGGTGCCGGGACCGGGCCAGGTCGACCCATCCGGTCCCGTCGCTGGGCAGGTCCTCGGGGGCCGCGTAGTGCGCCCCGGACGGCAGGTAGACCCAGGGCGAGTGCGGCATCAGCAGGTGCAGGAAGTGCAGCGTCGGCCGGTCGGCGGGGCGCAGCCCGGCCAGGAAGGTGGTGAACCGGGCCGGCTGGTTGTCGTCGAGGGTGTCCCAGCGGAACTTCGGGTCGTTCGGCACCGGCTCGGCCGCGTCCAGCCCCGCCTCGGAGCGGGTCTGCTCCCGGTAGGACTCCTCCGGGTCGATCCGGCTGTCGACCGGAGCGGTGACCTGGCGCAGCAGCTTCCCGCTCTCCCGGACCAGCACCCCGAGCCCCTGCTCCGGGCTGGCGGGCTGCTCGCAGCGGCTGGGCGGGCACAGCCGGGTGATGCTCTCCTCGGCCTTGATGTCGTACAGGCCGCCGAGGGCCGTGAAGAGGTTGTCCGGGTAGCGCGAGTAGTGCGGGGCGATCGGCTCGGCCGGGTAGCGCCCGCGGAGCATGGCCGGCAGCGCGTAGGGGGTCCAGCCGCTGACGCCGGTGGCGTTGCGGTACCAGGTCGAGCCGGCGGCCAGCTCGGCGAAGTGCGGGTACCGGGCGGCGTCGATCCTCTTGTCCGGCCCCAGCAGGGAGACCAGCGGCAGCTCGTCCAGGACGATCATGACCACCGGCGGGTGGGCGCCCGCGCCGGCCACCCCGGCGGCCCCGCCGTGCCCGCGGGGCAGCACCACCGCCGAGGCCGGGGAGGCGAAGACGAACAGGCCCACGAAGACCAGCGGCCCGACCGCGGCCACCCGCAGCACCCGGGCGATGGCCCGCCACCGCCGGTGAGCGGCCGCCGCGCCGGCGCCGGCCGCGACCGCCACCACCAGCAGGGGTACGCCCCGCAGCGGCGTGACGTGCCGGCCGACCTGGACCGCGAGCGCGGCCAGCAGCAGCCCCACGACCAGCGTGTGCAGGGCCGCCCGGGCGGGTCGACCGGCGACCAGGCCGACCGCGCCGAGCAGGGCGAACGGCACGGTCGGCGCGATCGCGATCAGAGCCACCAGGAGCAGCACGTCGGCCCGGGAGGCGCGGTGGAACAGGAAGAAGTCCGGGCTGCGGCCGAGCACGTCCAGCAGCGGCTGGGTGACCACCAGCCCGACCAGCGCCGCCACCTCCAGCAGCCGGCCCGCCTCGCCGCGCCAGCCGCCCCGGCGGCGGGGCCGGGGCGGGGCCGCCGGGGCGAGCGGCGGGGCGAGCGTGTCCTCAGCCACCCACCACCACCTGGTAGAGGGTGCGGGTGCCCGACGGCAGCTCGGTGCGGCCGACGAGCCGCCCGCGCGCCGCGAGCAGCGACTCGAACACCTCCCGGCGGTAGTCCGGGAACAGCCCGTCCGGCTTGTTGGCCAGCAGGCGGCGGGCCATCGGGTCGTCCGGGTGCACGAACTCGACCACCAGGCTGCCGCCGGTCACGGTCAGCGCGACGAGCTGGTCCAGCACCTCCGGCAACGGCACGTTACGGCCGATCGCCAGGTGGTGCACCACGGCCAGGGCGAGCACCACGTCGGCGCGGGCCCGGTCGGCGAAGGCGGCCCGTTCGACGCCCCGCCAGCCACCGCCGGGCGACGGGTCGGCCAGGTCCATCACCAGCGGCAGGATCCGCCCCTCCCCCTCGTCGCGCAGCGCGCGGTAGAGGGCGTCCACCACCGCCGGATCCTGCTCGACGGCGACCACATGGTCGGCGTGCCGGGCGGCGATCCGGGCGTAGCGGCCGTCGTTGGCGCCCAGGTCGAGCACCCGGCCCGGCCCGGTGGCGGCCACCGCCCGGTCGACGAACTGCTCCTTGGCCTGCCGGTCCGGCACCGAGTACGCGCACGTGCGCTGGTAGTCCGACCAGTGCGTCTCCCCCGGCCGGTGGTCCACCTTTCGGACCAGCTTCGTCAGCCCGCGCACGGTGGCCAGGGCCAGCTCGCGCGAGTAGCCGGCGGACCGGAGCTGGGCGCGCACCGCGCTGGTGCTGGCCTCGGCGTTGCGGTCCTGCATCGCGCCGTGCAGGTGCACGTGCGTGAGCACCCCGGGCCGCCAGCGCCGGGCCCCACCGAAGAGGCGGCGCATCTGGTCCGGCTCGATGCCGTCGATCCGGGCCCGCAGGAAGGGCTGGAAGTCCAGCCCGAGGTGGGCCTGGACCAGCAGCGGGTAGAGCAGCGTCTGGCAGAACTGCCGGTAGCCGGCCCAGGGCTCGCCGTCGCGGGCCGCCTCGAACGAGCCGACGTCGATGAAGACGGGCCGGGCGCCGCGCCACTGCACGTTGTAGGCGGAGCCGTCCTTCGTGGTGAAGCCGGCGGCCAGCGCGGCGCGCAGCACCTCCAGGTGCAGCAGGGCGGCGTCGCGGAGCATCCCGTACGACCACTCGTAGGGGTGCGAGACGAACGGGATCCGCTCGTGGCGCAGCACCGCGGCCCAGGGCACGTCCACCGGGGTGGGGAACAGCTCCTCCGTGGCGCAGACCTGGCGGTTGGCGAGCAGGTCGCGGAAGAAGTCGCTGGCGGCCAGGGCGCGCCAGTCGCGCGCGGACCGCTCGTCCAGCCCGCGCAGGACCTCGCCGGCTCGGTGGAAGACCCGGTTGCCGGGGTCGCGGAAGGAGCCGGGTTCGGCGCGCAGGCCGATGTCGGAGAGCGCCACGCCGGTCAGCCCTGGTCGGTGGGCTGCCGGCGGAACCGCGTCACCAGCCGTCTCCAGTAGAGCTTGGCGGCGACCGCCACGCCGGCCACCCCGCCGACCACCGCCTGCACGATGAGGCTGCCGGATCCCGCGTCCAGGTAGGCCAGGTGCGTCACGGCTCTTTCCTTTCCCTCGCCGGTCATCGGAGTCCGGGTCAGATATGTGAGCTTTACTGCTCTAAGCCGGACTTGTCCCAGACCGTACGCCTTCGTCCTCGGCCGTGCGGGGCACACCGGTGACTCGTCCCCCGTCCGATCCGTTCAAGACGGGCGGGCCCGCCGGCCTCTACCGTGGCCGCATGACACCGCAGTTCGATCTCATCGGGATGGTCGTCACCGACATGGGACGCACCCTGGACTTCTACCGCCGGCTCGGGCTGCCGGTCCCGCCCGGCGCCGAACGCGAGCCGCACGTGGAGGTGACCCTCGACAACGGCGTCCGGCTGGCCTGGGACACCGTCGAGACGATCCGCAGCTTCGACCCCGGCCACACCCCGGCGACCGGCAGCCCCCGCGCCAGCCTGGCCTTCCGCTGCGCCGACCCGGCCGAGGTGGACCGCTGGTACGCCGAGCTGACCGCCGCCGGCCACCACGGCCACCTGGCGCCGTGGGACGCCTTCTGGGGCCAGCGGTACGCGGTCCTGCACGACCCGGACGGCAACGGCGTCGACCTGTTCGCCCCGCTCAAGTCCGACTGAGCGCCTCCGCCGCAACAGGCGGGCGTCAGGCGCCGGCGGGCGGCAGCAGCCGGGTCGGTGGGACGCCGGCCAGTTCCGTCACCTCGCGGGTGAGGTGGGCCTGATCCGCGTACCCGGCCAGGGCGGCGACCTCGGCCAGCGGGGTCCCGCCGCCGGCCAGGTCGAGGGCCCGGCGCATCCGCAGGATGCGGGCGAGGGTCTTCGGGCCGTACCCGAAGAGGAGCCGGCTGCGCCGGTGCAGGGCCCGCGCGCCGAGGCCGACCTCGGCGGCGGTCGCGGCGACGGTGGCGCCGGCCGCCAGTCGGGCGGCGACCCGCGCCCCGAGCGGGTCCGGACCACCGGCGGCCCGCAACCGGCCCCGCGCGACGTCCTCCAGCACGGCGGCGACGGAGGGTCCCGACCATCCGGCGAGTGCCGGAGCGGGTGGGCTGCCACCGGCGGACGCGGCGGCCGGTGGGCGTCCGGGAGTTCGGTGCCAGGCACGACCGGCGCCGAAGGGTGGGGCGTCGGCTGCCTCGACGCGGTCGGCCAGGTCGGCGGCGGCGCGTCCCCACAGGTCGGCGAGGGGCACCCGCTGGTCCCGCAGCTCGTCGGCGGGCACCCCGAACACGGCGGGCCCGGTGCCCGGCGGCAGGCGCAGCCCGACCCACCGCTCCCCCGGGATGCTCACCGACAGGTGCGCGGTGCGGTCCGGCCCCGCGACGAGCAGACCGGACCGGCTGGACCAGAGCAGGTCCAGGCACCCGTCCGGCAGCACCCGCACGGGCCCGTCGCCCCGCGAGACGCTCGCCCACCGCACAGCCCCGGGGATCCCGGGCGCCGGCCCCTCCCGGTACATCCCCCCACCCTGCCACGCCGGCGTGCGGTTCCCCGCTCCGGATCGTGGCGAGTTTCCGTTGGTGGTGGACGGTGACTCGCCACGATCGCGGGGTCAGGGACGGTGGTGCAGGGCGAGGCGGAGCAGGGTGAAGCGGAGGACGGTCGCCGCGAGGTTGGCCCCGACCAGGACCGACAGCTCCAGGGCGCGAGGCGGGGTGCCGGCGGTGACGTGCAGGACCGCCAGGGAACCGCTGGTCAGGGCCAAGCCGAGGGCGAAGGCGAGCAGGCCCTGCAGGTGGTGCCGGCCGGCGTGCCGGCGGCCGGTGACGCCGAAGGTCAGCCGCCGGTTGGCGGCCGTGTTGGCCACCGCGGTGACCAGCAGCGCCAGCAGGTTCGCCGGCTGCGCCCCGAGCGGGCCGCGGGCCAGCACGAACAGCGCGAGGTACGCGAGCGTGCTGGCCACCCCGACCACGGCGAACCGAGCGAGCTGCCGGGGCAGCCCGACCGGCACCTGAGCCGGCGGTGTGCGCAGCGGCGCCCGGCCGAGCTGCGCGCGCAGGTCGGCCAGCGGCAGCGCCCCGGTGACCAGGCCCCGGCCCAGCCGCCAGATGCCGCGCAGGTCGGCCAGGGCGGTGGCCACGATGTCGACCCGGCTGTCCGGGTCGTCCACCCAGTCCACCGGCACCTCGTGGATCCGCAGGCCGGCACGCTGGGCCAGCACCAGCAGCTCGGTGTCGAAGAACCAGCCGGTGTCCTGCACCAGCGGCAGCAGGCCGACCGCCACGTCGGCGCGGATCGCCTTGAACCCGCACTGCGCGTCCGAGAAGCGCACCGCCAGGGTGCCGCGCAGCAGCAGGTTGTAGCCGCGCGAGATCACCTCCCGCTTGGCGCCCCGGACCACCCGGCTGGTCCGCGCCAGCCGGGTGCCGATGGCCAGGTCCGAGTGACCGGAGAGGAGGGGGGCGACCAGCGGCAGCAGCGCCGCCAGGTCGGTGGAGAGGTCCACGTCCAGGTATGCCAGCACCGGCGCCGGGGAGGCCGACCAGGCGGCCCGCAGCGCCCGGCCCCGCCCCTTGTCGTCGAGGTGCAGCACCCCCACCTCGGGCAGCTCGGCGGCGAGCGCCTCGGCCACCGCGAGCGTGCCGTCCACGCTCGCGTTGTCGGCCACCGTGATCCGGAACGGGTACGGGAACTGCGCGCTGAGGTGCGCGTGCAGCCGCCGGACGCAGGGGCCCAGGTCGGCCTCCTCGTTGTGGACGGGCACCACGACGTCCAGCACCGCCGTGGGCTCCGTGGGCCGGGCCCGCACGGCGGCCCGGGGTTCCCGTGTGTCGGTCATCGCTCAGCCCTGCCGTCCGCTGCTCAGGTCGTACACGGTCACGCCGTCGACGGTCCGCGCCGTGAAGTTCCCGGCCACCCACGCGGCGATCTCGGCGGAGGCGTCGCTGCCGCCGTTGGCCCGGAAGCCGCCGCCGCCGACGAAGTAGTGGATCCGTCCGTCGGCGACGTACCGCTGGAACTGGGCGAGGGTCGGCGACGGGTCGCTGCCGTTGAAACCGCCGATCGGCAGCACCGGCTCGCGGGTAGCGAGCTGGTAGCCGGAGGCGTTGTTCGAGCCGACCGTCGCGGCGACCCAGGTGTAGTCGTCCGCGTCGGCCTCCAGCAGCGCCTTCAGCGCGGCGCTCGGCTCGCGGGCATCGAGCAGCCCGCCCATGCCGCCGCCGCGCGGCGACCGGCCGTCGCCGCCGGGAACCTGCCCCATGGCGCCCGGGGCGGTGCCGCCGTTCTGGCCGCCCGGGAGGCCGGGGAACTGGCCGGTGGCGCCGTTCTGCTCCGTGCCGCCGTTCTGGCCGCCCGGGAGGCCGGGGAACTGGCCGCCGGGGGCAGCCATGCCGCCCGGCAGGCGGCCGCCGCCCGGGAAGCCGCCGCGGCCGCCGGGGCCGAAGCCGCCCTGCACGGCCGGGCCGGCGCTGGGGATCGAGCCGGTGTGCGCGGTGGCCGCCGTCTGGAGCGAGTACGCCACCGGGCCGGCGAGCGCGGCCGCCGCGCCCAGGGCCAGCAGCACCGGCGCCGCGCGGCGGGGCAGCCGGTCGACGAGGACGAGCAGCGCGGCGGCGGCCAGGCCGACCACCAGCACGGCGGTACGCAGCCACGGGTACCAGTCGGCGCTGCGGCCGAGCAGGTGCCAGGACCACCAGGCGGTGAGGGCCAGGGCAAAGGCCAGAGTCAGGGTCGCGGCGAACCCGCGCCGCCGGCCCGGAGCGAACGGCCCACCCGCCCCCGGAGCGGCCGTTGTGCCGGCGCCCGGCGGAGCGGTGTCCGGCGGGGCGGGGACCGCCGGGGTGGTCCGGGCCCGCCAGAGCAGGGTCGCTCCGATGCCGACCAGCGCGCCGACCGCCGGGGCCAGGGCAACGGTGTAGTACCCGTGGAAGATCCCGGACATGAAGCTGAAGATCAGCCCGGTGAGGAGCAGCCAGCCGCCCCAGAGGAGCAGCCCGGCCCGGGTCCGGTCGGTACGCGCCGCCCTCCCGGCCAGCCACAGCCCGGGGACCAGCAGGATCAGCGCGGCCGGCAGCAGCCAGGAGACCTGACCGCCGACCTCGGTGCCGAACATCCGCAGCGGGCCGGACTGTCCGGAGAACGGGCCCCCGCCGCCCATCCGGCCGGCGCCGCCGACGCTGCCCTCCTCGTCGCCGGTGATCCGGCCGAGGCCGTTGTAGCCGAGGGTCAGCTCCAGGATGCTGTTGTGCTGCGAGCCGCCGATGTACGGGCGGGCGCTCGCCGGCACCAGCTCAACGACCGCCACCCACCAGCCGGCCGCGACCACCACGGCCAGCCCGGCGAGCAGCAGCTGGCGGATCCGCCGCCAGAAGCCGGTCGGCGCGGCCAGCAGGTAGACCCCCGCGAAGACCGGGATCACCAGGAACGCCTGGAGCATCTTGGTGAGGAAGCCGAGGCCGACCAGCGCGCCGGTCAGCGTGATCCACCGGGTGCTCGCGGTCTCGACCGCGCGCACCGTGGCGTATGCGGCGGCCACCAGCAGGAACACCAGCAGGGCGTCGGGGTTGTTGAACCGGAACATCAGCGTGGCCACCGGGGTGACCGCGAGCACCGCACCGGCCAGCAGGCCGGCGACCGGCCCGTACCAGCGGCGCACGGCGGCGTGCAGGACGCCGACGGAAGCGACGCCGAGCAGCGCCTGCGGCACCAGGATCGACCAGCTGCTCAGCCCGAAGAGGCGGACCGAGAGGGCCATCAGCCAGAGCGAGGCGGGAGTCTTGTCGACGGTGATCGAGTTGGCCGCGTCCGAGGAGCCGTAGAAGAACGCCTGCCAACTCTGCGAGCCGGCCTGCACGGCCGCCGAGTAGAAGGCGTTGCCCCACCCCGAGGCGCCCAGGCCCCAGAGGTAGAGCAGCGCGGTGGCCAGCAGCAGGCCGAGCAGGGCCGGGCGCGTCCAGCGCGGGTCGCGACGGGCCGGCTCGGCCGGCTCGGCCGGCGGTTGCGCCGGGATCCGGGCCGGTTCCGGGGCGGGCGCGGGCACCGGGTCGGTCGCGGGCGACCCGGCCGTGGGCGCGGTCAGCAGGCTCTCTGTTCTGTCCATGCCGGCCAGCGTCCGGCGGCCCGCTGGCCCGCCCCCGTGCGCGGCCTATGCGTCGGCTGTGGATTCCGGCAGCCGCACTGTGAAGACGGTCCGGCCGGGACGGCTCGCCACCGCGACCGCGCCGTGGTGGGCCTCCACGACGGCGGCCACGATGGCCAGGCCGAGGCCGGTGCTGCCGTGCGCGCGGGAGCGGGAGCTGTCGCCGCGGGCGAACCGCTCGAAGACCTCCGGTTGCAGCTCGGCGGGGACGCCGGGGCCGTCGTCGGTGACGCTCAGCTCGACGCCGCCGGCCACCGGCGCGAGCCGGGTGGTCACCGTGGTGCCGGGCGGGGTGTGCACGCGGGCGTTGGCGAGCAGGTTGGCCAGCACCTGGTGCAGTCGGTGGGCGTCGCCGGTGACGCTGACCGGCTCGTCGGGCAGGTCGAGCTGCCAGCGGTGCTCGGGGCCGGCCACGTGCGCGTCGCTGACCGCGTTGACCACCATGGCGGTGAGGTCGACCGGCTCGGCCGCCAGCGGGCGGCCGGAGTCGAGGCGGGCGAGCAGCAGCAGGTCGTCGACGAGGCTGGTCATCCGCGTGCTCTCCGACTCCACCCGGCGCAGGGCGTGCGCCACGTCCGGCGGCACCTCGTCCCGACCGCGGCGGGCCACCTCGGCGTAACCGCGGATGGCGGCCAGGGGGGTGCGCAGCTCGTGGCTGGCGTCGGCGACGAACTGGCGTACCCGCATCTCGCTGGCCTGCCGGGCGGCGAGCGCGGCGGCGACGTGGCCGAGCATCCGGTTGAGGGCGCCGCCCACCTGCCCCACCTCGGTACGCGGGTCGGTGTCCGCCTCCGGCACCCGCACCGACAGGGCGACCTCGCCCCGGTCCAGCGGCAACTCGGTGACCCGGGTGGCCGTGGCGGCGACCCGGTTCAGCGGGCGCAGCGCGGCTTGGACGATCAGCGCGCCGAGCCCGCCGGCGACGATCAGCCCGGCGGTGACCAGCCCGGCCTGGGCGACCAGCACCCACATGACCGTGTCGTTCACGCTGGCGAGCGGAACGGCGAACACGAGGACGCTTCCGTCGGGCATCTGATGAGCGACGGCCCGGTAGTCGCCCTGAGCCCCGATGTCCACGGTGCGGGGTCGCCCGTCGGTCGGTTGCCCGGCAACCCCCGCCGCCTGCTCCGCCGGCAACGATTCCACCACCCGGGGGCCGGTCCGGATCTTGGCACATTCGACGTGGCCGTCGTCGACGATCACGGCGACCGAGTCCACCGGGAAGCTGGGCGGTGGTTGCAGCGACTCGCACTCCCCGGCGTTGCCGGGACGCCCGGGCGTCGGCTGGTCCCGGAAGATGTCGGGCACGTTCTCGCGCCGGCGGTCACCGGCGGTGATCTGGTCGTCGACGCGGCCGATGAGGAAGTGCCGCAGGGCGATCGTGGTCAGACCGCCGATGCCGATGCTGACCAGGGCCAGCAGCGCCACCACCGAGAGCACCAGGCGCCGGCGCAGCGACCAGCCGGACAGCCGCCGACGCACCCGCCCGCCCCGGTCACTCCGCGGGCTTGAGGACATAGCCCGCCCCACGCAAGGTGTGGATCATGGGCTCGCGGCCCGCGTCGATCTTCTTGCGCAGGTACGAGATGTACAGCTCGACCACGTTGGCCTGGCCACCGAAGTCGTAGTTCCAGACCCGGTCGAGGATCTGCGCCTTGCTCAGCACCCGGCGCGGGTTGCGCATGAGGTAGCGCAGCAGCTCGAACTCGGTGGCGGTGAGGGTGATGAGGTCGTCGCCGCGGCGGACCTCGTGGCTGTCCTCGTCGAGGCTGAGGTCGCCGACGGTGAGCACGGCCTCCTCGCGGGCCGCCACCGCGAAGCCGGAGCGGCGCAGCAGAGCGCGCAGCCGGGCGATCACCTCTTCGAGGCTGAACGGCTTGGTGACGTAGTCGTCGCCGCCGACGGTGAGCCCGGCGATCCGCTCCTCGACCGCGTCCCGCGCGGTCAGGAAGAGCACCGGCACGGTGGGCGCCTGCTCGCGCAGCCGGCGCAGCACCTGGAAGCCGTCCAGGTCCGGGAGCACGACGTCGAGCACCACGGCGTCGGGCCTGAACTGCCGGGCCGCGCTGATGGCCGCCATCCCGTTGCCGGCGGTGGTCACCTGCCAGCCCTCGTAGCGCAGCGCCATCGAGAGCAGGTCGGTGAGCGTGGGCTCGTCGTCCACCACCAGCACCCGCACCGGTTCGCCGTCCGGTCGGCGCAGCTCGATCCGGCCCTGCGCGGCCTGCCCGTTCATGACCATGCTCCCATCGTGGGCGCACCCGCTGTACCGGGCCTGTCCCGATCCTGTGTACCAGCTGTGCGGGCCCCGCGTCGTGGTCCGCGCGGACCGGAACGGCTGGCCGGGCAGGGCGTCCGAGGCTGGCAGGAGCGCGCCGGCGACCCTTCCCCCGCACGCTACCCGGTGGTAACTTGCCGGCATGTCCATCGACGGTCGTCCGGCCGGCCGGCTCGCCGGTAAGGTCGTGCTGGTGACCGGGGCGGCCCGGGGCATCGGCGAGCACACCGCCCGGCTCGCCGCCGCCCGGGGCGCGCGGCTGGCCCTGGTCGGCCTGGAGCCCGACCGCCTCGCCGCGCTCGCCACCGAGCTGGGTCCCGGCCACGTGTGGTTTCCCGCCGACGTCACCGACCAGGCCGAGCTGGCCGCCGCGGTCGACGGCGCGGTCACGCAGCTGGGCGGCATCGACGCCGTGGTGGCGAACGCCGGCGTCGCCAACCGGGGCACCATCGCCGTCGGCGACGTCGAGGCGCTGGTCCGCACCGTCGAGGTGAACCTGATCGGGGTGCTGCGCACCGCGGCGGCGACCGTCCCGGCGCTCACCGCCCGCCGCGGCTATCTGCTGATCGTCTCCTCCGCCGCCGCGTTCGCGGCGCTGCCCGGGATGGCCGCCTACTGCGCCTCGAAGGCCGGCGTCGAGCACTTCGGCACGGCCATCCGGCTGGAGCTGGCGCACCGTGGGGTGGCCGTGGGCACGGCGCACCCGTCCTGGGTGGACACCGACCTGGTCCGCGAGGCGCGGGCCGACCTGCCGGCGTTCGAGACGGCACTGGCGAAGCTGCCCTGGCCGATGCGGCGGACCACCACCGTGCAGGAGTGCGCGGCGGCTTTCGTGCGGGCGATCGAGCGCCGCAGCCGCCGGGTGTACGTGCCGCGCGCCGTCGCCGGCGTGCAGGCGGTCCGCTCGCTGCTCGTCAGCCCCCTCGCCGACCGGCTGGTCGGGCGGACCGCGACGGAGATGGTCCCGCTCATCGAGGAGCAGACCCGGGCGCTGGGTCGGGGCTTCGGGGCGAGCACCCCGGAGGTGACGGCGAGCGGGATGAGCGAGCCGGTTCCGCGAGCCCCGCAGTCGCGAGCGACGGAGACACGGCCATGAACCCGGTGGAACTCGTGTTCGAGCGGCGTGGTGCCGGCGCGCCGCTCGTGCTGCTGCACGGCATCGGTCACCACTGGGCGGCCTGGTCGCCGGTGCTGGACCGGCTCGCCGAGGCGCACGACGTGATCGCCGTCGACCTGCCCGGCTTCGGCCGCTCGCCGGTGCCCGCCGCCGGCCTGCCCGCGGACATGCCCGGCCTGGTGGCCGGGATCGTCGAGCTGTTCGCCGCGCTCGGGCTGGACCGCCCGCACGTGGCGGGCAACAGTCTCGGCGGCGCCATCGCCCTGGAGCTCGCCGCCACCGGGGCGGTCTCCTCCGCCACGGCCCTCTCCCCCGCCGGCTTCTGCACCCCACGCGAGCTGCGCTGGGCGCTCACCGTGCTCAGCCTGCACCGCAACGCGGCCCGGCTGCCGGAGCCGGTGCTGCGGTCGCTGTTCGCCAACCCGGCGCTGCGCACGCTCGCGCTGGGCATGATCCTGGCCCGGCCGAACCGGATGGCGCTGGCCGAGGCCCTCGCCGACGCCCGGGCGCTGCGCGAGGCGCGGGCCTTCCGCGCGGTGGCCCGGGCGGGCCGGGGCTACGCGTTCGCCGGCGCGCCGACCGTGCCGGTGACGGTCGCCTGGGGCACCCGGGACCGGATCCTGCCCCACCGGCAGGCCGCGCTGGCGCGGACCCGGCTGCCGGCGGCCCGGCACCTGGACCTGGCCGGCTGCGGGCACGTGCCGATGCACGACGACCCGGAGCTGGTCGCCTCGGTCATCCTCCACACCACCGGCGCGCAGGCGGCCTGACCGGGTTCACTCGGTGGCGCCGAACGGGTCGGTGCGCACGTACCGCATCGTCCAGTCGCCGCCGCCGTGGTGGTGGTCGCGCTCGTAGAGGTGGTCGGCCTCGCCACCGGGCGGCCGGTCGGGGTGGCGCAGGATCCACCGTGGCGGTGGCGCCCCGTCCGGATCGGCGGGCAGGTCCCGGACCAGGTCGTCGGCGGGTCCGCCGACGAACCGCACGCGCACCAGAGCCACCGGTCACCCTCCGTCTCACCGTCGATACAGACCCCTGCCCGCGAAGCTACCCGCGCCGGGCCCGCCCGGTGGCGGGAATCCCCGGCGGTTTGCCCTGCTCCGGGCCCGGGTAGCGAAACGGAGGGAACCGGACGAGGCGAGGAGTGGTCGATGAGGACGCTGGGCGGGCGGTACGAGCTCGAACGGCGGGTCGGCATCGGCGGGATGTCCGAGGTGTGGCGGGCGCACGACCTCGTGCTCGACCGGACCGTCGCGGTGAAGCTGATCTCGCCGGGGCTGGACGGGGAGGCCACCTCGGTGGACCGGATCCGGCGGGAGGCCCGCTCGGCGGCCCGGCTCGTGCACCCGAACGTGGCGAGCGTGCACGACTTCGGCACCGCCGCTCTGCCGGACGGCCGGGCGGTGCCCTACATCGTGATGGAGCTGGCCGAGGGCGAGACCCTCGCCGCCCACCTGCGCCGAGGCCGGCTCGACTGGCGGATCGCGGTGCGGGTCTGCGCCGAGGTGAGCGCCGCGCTGGCCGCCGCGCACACGCACGGCATCGTGCACCGGGACGTGAAGCCGGCGAACGTGATCCTCACCCCGGCCGGGGTGAAGGTGCTCGATTTCGGGATCGCCAGCCCGGCCGGCGCACCGGACCACACCCCGGACGGGATCGTGGTCGGCACGCCCGCGTACCTGGCGCCGGAGCAGCTCGACCGGCAGCCCGCCACCCCGGCCGCGGACATGTACGCCCTCGGCGTGCTCCTCTACTACTGCCTGACCGGCCGGCTCCCGTACGCGGCCGACAGCACCACCCAACTGCTCGGCTCGGGCCGGCTCCGGCGGCCGGAGCCGCTGCCCGACATCGACGGGCTGCCGGCCGAGGCGGCCGACCTGTGCCGCGGCTGTCTCGCCGAGGACCCGGCGGCCCGGCCGAGCAGCCTGATGGCCGCGCTGCTGCTCGCCGAGGTGGTGGACGCCCGGGTCTACGTGCCGATGGTCGCGCCGGCGCCCCGCCAGCGCAGCGCCGCGGTGTCGGCATGGACCGACCAGGCGGCGGCCGAGGCGACCGAGGCGATCGCCGTCGACGCGCAGCCGACCGGCCGGGCTCGCTGACGCCTGCCTGCTCAGGCGCGGTTTCGCCGGCCGGGGGCCGGGTAGCCGGGCGGGTGAGTGACGGGAGGAACGCGATGCCGGATCCGAGTTCCTGGCTGGCCGAGACGGCCACGGCGACCGCCGCGGGCGGTCACGTACGCACCGACGACGGCGGTCTCTCCTCCGCCCTGGCGTCCCCGCTGGCGCCGCACTGCACCGGCCTGACGCCCGAGCAGCTCCTGGCCGCCGCGTTCGCCTCCTGCCTGCACCACGCGGCGGTGGAGGCAGCCGGTGAGATCACCGACGAGGCGCACACCGTCGAGGTGACCGCGGAGGCGAAGCTGGGCCGCGACGACGACGGCCGCTACCGCGCCGACGTGCACGCCGAGATCTCCTCGGCCGGTCTCACCCGGGAGCAGTTGGCCGACCTGGTCGCGCACGCCGACCGGCTCTGGCCGTTCTCCAGCGGCGACAACAGCCGGCACCGGCTGACCGTCACCCCGGCGGAGAACGGCCGGCACTGACCGCTCACCAGCGGAAACCGGCGGTCACCGCGCGGTGGTCGCTGTCCGGGGTGTGCAGCACCCCGGCCGCGGTGGGGGTGAGCCCCCGGTAGAGGACGTGATCGGGGCGGGTCACCGGCAGCTCCGCCGGCCAGGTGAAGCCGAAGCCCTGCCCGGCCTCGGCCTGGGCGTCGCCGAGCAGGCGGGTGAGGGGCCCGAAGACGCGGTCGGTGGTGGCGGTGTTCAAGTCGCCGAGCACCACCAGCCGCGGTGCGTCGTCGGCCCGGACGGTCGCGGCGAGGGCGGCGAGGGTCTCGTCCCGGGTGGCGGTGTGCCCGGCCCGGGCCGAGCCGAGGTGGACCACGTAGACCGCCAGGTCGCCTTCCGGGGTGCCGACCACGGCCCGCAGCGCGCGGTCCCAGCCGAGGCCGGTGTCCACGCCGTGCGCCTCGCGGATCGGCCAGCGGCTCCACAGCGCGACCGTGGAGACCGCGGCCCGGTGCGGGTAGCGCCTGCCCAGAGCTGCGGCGACCCGTTCGCCGTCGTCGACCTCCTGTAGCCCGATGAGGTCCGGGGCGGCGTCGGCGAGGGCGTGGACCGTGGCGGCCGGGTCGGGGTTGCCGGAGCGCAGGTTCTGGCTGGCCACCCGCAGCGAGGGGGTGCCCGCGCCGGCGGCCTGCGGCAGCCAGGCGCCGCCGTAGAGCGCCGCCCAGACGAGCGCCGGCAGCAGGACCACGAGCAGGGCCCGGCGGGACCGGCGCAGCAGCGCCGCGAGGGCGAGGACGGGGACGCCGAGCCCGAGCAGCGGGGTCGCGCTGTCCACCAGGCTGCCGAACCCGTGGACGTTGGGTACCGCCCGGTGGCCGACGATGAGCAGGGCGAGCAGGACAGCGCACAGGCCGACCACGAGGCCCTGCCGGCCCTGGCGGCCGGCGGGTTCGCCGGCGGCCCGCTCATCGACCATCTGCTCCGTCACCGTCCGCATCGTATCGAGCGGCGGGACCTCCGGTGGCGGCAATCCGGACACCCGGGGTCGCCGGCCGCCTGGGCCTCCCGGCCGAGGCGTGTACCTCCAGGTGACGGGCGTATCCCTCGCCCGAACGGAGGAGGGCGGGCCGGACCGCCGCGAAGAGGATCATCCGCGTCTTATGTCCGTGGATTTCCGACATGAACGGAAAATACGACAGGCACGAATGATCGAATTCGTGGTGTACCGAGCGTAATGTGCGGGCGGATCATGGCAAATTGTGGCGCATGCCACCAACTACCCCGATGGCAAGCGCCGAGAAGCTTTCTAGCCTCGGCGGGTGCATCCCGACCACCCCGAAACGCAGCAGCCGACCGAGACGCGACCCGTTCACCGTACGATCGACCCGGCATCGGCCGAACGGAGGATCGGGCGGCACCGGGCCCCGGAGCCGGCCCGCCGCCGACCGGCCCGCTCCACCCCCGCCCGGGTCGCCGTCGCCACCGGCGTGACGTGCTGCCTCGGCCTCATCGGCGTCGTCGGCGCGCGGGAGACCGGGCAGCCGCACGAGCCGGTCCGCGGCGCGCTCGCCGACCGGGCGGCCGCGGCCGCCGAGCAGCGGGCCTCCCGGGACTTCGAGCGCGCCGCCCCGCCGGTCGCCGTGCCGGTCACCCCGATCCCGGCCGCCACACCGAGCCCCACGCCCACGAGGAAGAAGGCGCCGAAGAAGCCGGTGCGGCCCGCGCACCCCCGGCCCGTCGCCGGGCTGGACCAGCGGCAGATGGACAACGCCAAGGCGATTGTCGACGCCGGCCAGGCCATGAAGATGCCCCGCCGGGCGCTCGTGGTGGCCGTGGCCACCGCCATGCAGGAGAGCAACCTCTACAACCTGGCCAGCGACGTGCTCCCCGAGTCGTTCGACTACCCGCACCAGGGCAGCGGCTCCGACCACGACTCGATCGGCCTGTTCCAGCAGCGGCCCAGCAGCGGCTGGGGCACGGTCGCCGAGATCATGCGCCCGGCGTACGCGGCCCGCGCCTTCTTCAGCGCGCTCAAGGAGGTGCCCGGCTGGACCGAGCTGAGCCTCACGGCGGCGGCCCAGGCGGTGCAGGTCTCCGCCTTCCCCGACGCGTACGCGCAGCACGAGAAGCGGGCCACCACGGTCGTGGCGGCGCTGGTCTGAGGGGCGCTCAGGCGGCGCTGCGCTCGGCGGCGCCGCCCGTCGGCACGCCCGCCGCAGCGGTCGGCGTGTCCGGGGGCACCGTGTCGCCGCGCGCCCCGGCCAGGATCTCGTCGACGCGGGCCTCCCGCCGGCGGCGGGCCAGCAGCGCCGCCTCGAAGTCCCGGCGCGCCCGGACCGCCTCGGCGTACGCCTGCTCGCGTACCTGGCGGGCCTCCTCCCGGGCCGCCTCCAGCTCGCTGCGGGCCTCGGCCAGCAGTGTGGCGGCCGCCCGCTCGGCGGCCGTCCCGGCGGCCTCCTCGCCGTCCACGACGGCGGTCCGGCGGCGCAGGAAGTCGCAGAGGTGGGTGGCGTCCTCGCGGACCTGGTCCCACTCGCGGCCGGCGCCGGCGGCGCTCTCCGCGCGGGCGGCGAGCCGGACCAACCGGATTCCCAGCTCGTCCAGGCAGGAGTCCACCTGCCGCTGGTCGTAACCGGTCTCGACCACGGAGAACCTCATCTGTGTCGCCCCCCAGGCAGCTGGTGTCACGTCCCCACCTGATCCTGGGCGGCCGGCGGCCACGGCCGCGGCGGTTCCCGCAAAATGTTCAGCATCCGGACGCCCGGACGAAGGGCTCAGGGGTGCTTGGGGAGCACGACCACGCGGCCGAAGAACTCGTCGATGCGGCGCACCACGTCGTTGAAGTCGTCGAGGTCGATGGGCTTCGTCACGTACGCGTTGGCCTGGAGGGTGTAGCTGCCGAGGATGTCGGTGTCGGCGTTGGAGGTGGTGAGCACGACGATCGGGATGGTGCGCAGGTTCTCATCCCGCTTGACCTCACCGAGCACCTGACGCCCGTCCATGCGCGGCATGTTCAGGTCGAGCAGGATGACGTCGGGGCGCCGGGCCTCGGTGTGCCGGCCCTCGCGGCGGAGGAACTCCATCGCCTCCTGGCCGTCGTTGACCACGTCGATGACCTTCTCGACGTCCGAGTCCTCGAGGGCTTCCTCGATCATCAGGACGTCACCGGGGTCGTCGTCCACCACCAGGATGCGAACGGGGCTCGGGGTGCCATGACCCATGGGACTACCTGCTTCGTCTCGGGAGGCGGACGCCGACGGCGAGGTCGGCGGCTGGCGGGGAATCTATCCGATCAGGAGGCGGCCGGCGTGGCCGGGTCGGCCACACCCGCCTCGTGGTTCAACACCTCGGCCAGCCCGGTCACCTGGAGCACCCGGGCCACCCGCCCGGTCGCCCCGGTGATCCGCAACCAACCGCCCGCGGCGGTGACGAGGTTGTCGCCGCGGACGAACGCGGCGATGCCGGTGGAGTCGCAGAAGGTCAGCTCGGCGAGGTCCAGCAACAGCTCACGGTGCCCCTCGGCGGCCAGCCGGTCGATGGCGGCGTTGAGCTCCGGCGCCGTGGCCAGGTCGAGCTCACCCGCGAGCCGGAGGCAGGCCGGGCCGCCGTCCCGCCGGCCGTACGTGACGGTGAACGTCACCGTGGCCCCTCCTCGCTCCCACCACAGGCCGATCCTTGCAGTGCTGCAAGTATACGCAGGGCTCTCCGGCGCGCCCGCACCCCGACGGTCAACGCCCCGGCGCGCCGGACAGCCCGCCGACCAGCGCACGGGCCCGGTCCAGGAACCGGCCGGCCCGGGGGAAGTCGCGCAGCCGCTGTCCATAGTGGTCGAGGGTCAGCCCGACCGCGCCCGCCGGAACCCGGCGGCTGACCAGGATCGCCACCAACCACTCGACGAACTCGGTGAAGAGGGTCTCGTCGTCGACGTAGAGCGCGGCGGCCAGGAAGTCGACGATGTAGCCGAGATCGCTGACGGTCGAGTCCAGCTGGGCCGGGGTGTAGTCACGCACCCCGGGCACCCGCTCACGCAGGTCGGCCAGGGCGCTGTCGATCAGCTCACCGCGCCGCTTGGCCAGGCTCGCGTACTCGTCGTCGGCGAGGTGGTCGAGCCGGGCCGGCAGCACCGCCCGCAGCGCCCGCTCGTCGGCGACCAGGCCCGCCGCGGTCGGCGCGTCCGGCGCCCACGGCACGCCGAGCACCCGGGCCCAGCGCCCGTCGCCCCCGAAGCCGCGCCCGCCCACCACCACCGGCACGTCGGAGCGGCGGCACGCCTCGATCATGCGGTGGGCGTGCGGCAGCCGCATCGGCAGCGCGCAGGCGAGGGCCACCGCGTGCGCGTCGTAGCGGTGCAGGTAGGACACCAGGTGCGCGGCGGGCACGCTGGCCCCGAGGAAGGTGATCTGCCAGCCGCGCAGCCGCAGCACCTCGGCCACCAGCCGGGCCGGCAGGGCGTGCCACTCGCCGTCCATGCAGGCGACCACGATCCGGCCGCGGGTCGGGCGGGGATTCGCGTACGCGGCGACGGCCGCCACCACCCGCTCGCTGATGTGGGTGGCGGCATGCTCCTGGGCCACGCTCCACTCGTCGCGGGCCCACCGCTCCCCCACCTCGGCCTGCGCCGGAGCGACCAGGTCCAGCAGCACCCGCTCCGCCGGCACGCCGGACTCCAGCAGCCCGAGGGCCACCTCGACCGCGGCGTGCTCGTCGGCCTCCGCCAGGCACTCCAGATAGCCGGGGAAGGCGTGAGACGGGTCGGCCTCGGTGGTCGTCGCGGTCACGCCTCGGTCTCCCTCGTCAGGCCGGCACCGGTCGGAGCGGGCACCGCGTGCAGGTGGCGGCCGGGACGGACCGGGCCGGTCGCCCGCAACGCGAGCACGGCGATGTCGTCGTGGTCGCCGTGGCCGAGCCAGTCGCAGGTCACCTGCTCGATCCGTTCGGCCAGCGCCGGGGCCGGCATCCGGTGGCAGCCGGTCACGGCGTGCAACAGCCGCTCGGCCCCGAACTGCTCGTCACCCCGCCGGCCACCGCGCGCCTCGGTCACCCCGTCGCTGTAGAGCAGGCAGGTCTCGCTCGGCGCCAGGTGCACGGTCACCTCGCCGATCCGGGGATCCGGCACCACACCGATCAGCATCCCGCTCAACGGCACCACCTCGACCTCGCCGGAGGCCCGCAGCACCAGCGGCGGGAGGTGGCCGCCGCCGGCCATGGTCAGGGTGAGGCCACCGTCGCGGTGCGGGCGCACCACGCCCAGCACCATGGTGGCGAACCGGCCCTGCCCGTGCGCCTGGGTGGTCTCCAGCAACGCGTCGTTGAGCAGCTTCAGCAGCCGGCCCGGCTGCGACTCGACCCGGTGCAGCGCGTGCAGGCACTGGCGGAGCTGGCCGGTGAACACGGCCGCCTCGACGCCCTTGCCGGAGACATCGCCGAGGAAGAAGACGGAGCCGCCGTCGACGAGCCGGTGCGAGCCGTAGAAGTCCCCGCCGATCCGCAGCCCCGCCTCCGCCGGGCGGTAGGCGGTCCCCCACTGCACGCCGGGGGCGGCCGCCGGCTCGACGGGCAGGAGGCTGGCCTGGAGGGTGTCGGCCACCTCGGCCTGGTCGCGGTAGAGCAGCGCGGTGGTGAGCGCGGCACCGGCCCGGGCCGCGAACGCGCGGACCAGGTCGAGGTCGGCGTCGTCGTACCAGCGGCTGGCCCGGCGGACGACCAGCAGCACCCCGGCCGGGGCTTCCCGGCCGGGCAACGGAACCACCCGCGCCGTGGCGCCGGCCGCGTCGAGACCGGGCAGCCAGCCCGCCTCGACGGCCTGCTCCACCAGCCAGTCCAGGGCGTGCGGCTCCACGCCGCCCAGGCCCTCCCCGATCGCCGACGGCAGCGCCGCGGCGGCGAGCACGCCGCTGTCCACGACGGGCGCCTCGTCGTCCGCGCGCACCGCCCGCCACCAGCGGGCCCGGCCGGAGCGCGGGGTCAGCACCAGCACGGCGACATCGGCCAGGCTCGGCACGGCCAGCCGGACCACCGCGGCGGCGGCGCGGTCGGGATGCAGGGGGTTGCCGAGCTTCTCGCCGACCACGGCGAGGAACGCCGAGCGGGCCCGCTCGGCGAGCAGCGCGTCGGCCCGGCTCACGCTCTCGGTGACGTCCTCGACGTACCAGCAGCGCCGGCCGGCGGAGAGCCAGACGCCCCGCAGGCGCAGTCGCTGGCCGTGATGGGTGAACTCGCCCGGGTCGTCGGCGCGCAGGGCGGGCACGCCGGCCGCGGCGAGCACCTCGCCGGGCACCACCTCGGGAACCAGCCGCTCGGCGACCGGGCTGAGGTGCCGCACCACCCCGTCGGCGTCGCAGACGATGAGACCCTCGCGGAAGTGCTCCACCACCTCCGACCAGTCGGGGGTGGCCGGGCCGCGGTCCGGGGCCAGGGGCGGCAGGGCCGGCGCGGCGGGCGACCACGGACGAGCCCGTCTGGCACCCGGCCTGGAGATCCGTCCGTCGCCCGGGTCAGCGCCCCTGACGTCGGCAGCAGTCACCAGCTGAGCCCCACTCCTGTCGATACCCACGGTCCACACGGAACGGCGCGTATGGTCAAATTTCTCCACCCACCCTACGCCGGCGTGCCGGTACCGCCACCCCACGGCCCGTGCCCCCCGGCCTGCGGACGCGCCACCCGGCGGTGCGGTCGCGGGGTTGTTACGATCCGGACGACCCGGCCCGACCGGCAGCCGCGAAAGGCGTGATGGTGGCACCCCAACGGAGAACGCCCGAGGCGACACCGCTGCGCATCTCCGTGGACCGCTCCGACCCCGCCGCGCCGGCCATCAGGGTCGGCGGTGATCTCGCCTTCACCACGGCCGCCCCGCTGCGCGCCGAGGTCGACCGGCTGCTGGCGGAGAACCCGCGGACGCTCGTGCTGGACTTCCGCGGCCTGCTCTTCATCGACAGCACCGGCCTGTCGGTGATCGTGCACGCCTGGCAGGACGGCCAGCAGGGTGGCACGTCCCTCCAGCTCCGGGAGACGCCCCGCTTCCTGGCGACGATCCTCGACATGACCGGGGTCACCGCCCTGCTGTCCCGGCCGCAGCCCGACCGGCCCACGACCGGGTCGTCCGCCCGTGTCTGAGCGCCCTGGGGTTTTCGGGACCGGCCCGAGCCGGAAACACGACCGCATGCGCTCGCAGCTGCTGACCAGTCAACCCGCAGGTGCGGCAGTTGCTCGACCGCACGGGGCTGGCCGAGCTGCTGGCCGTCCCGCCACCCGGGGAGACCGCGGCGACCCGCGACGTCGGCTGACCGGCGAACGGGGGTGGCCCCCGACCCTGGGACCAGGGGCCGGGGGCCGGGGAGGGCGGCTCAGGCGGCGGGGATGGCCTGCAGGCGCGGGCCGGACTCGCGCAGCTCCCCCACCGTGGGCGACGCCGCGTCCTCCGGCGTTCCCGAATCGGGCGTCTGGAACAGGTAACGGACGAACTCCCCACCCACCTCGTTGTCGTCGGCTCCCGGCCACTGCCCCACACAGTCGACGCCGACGACCTCACGCCCGCTGCCGTCGCTCTCCTCCAGCAGCGCCCAGAGGGTCACCGGGTAGCTGCGGGTGCCCTCCGGATCGACATGCCACCTCGCGTACCAGCCGGGCCGAGCGGGGACGATCTCCACGATCCGTTTCATGACGACCTGCCCTTCCGCGTGCGTCGGAAGTTCTTCCGGTCCACCACGATCGTGCGGCCCCCCGGGGTGACCAGCCCTCACCCGCAGCGAGTGAAGCCGGCCGGTCCGCCGGCGGCCGTTTCCTTCCCGGCAGCGCCGGGAAGGCGACCGGCGCAAGCGCAACCGACCAGGAACGAGGTGCGACGATGCGCAAGCAGATGGAGGGCGACAACCAGCGCCGCCGGGCCCTGGCCCGGGACGCCCGGGGACGCGGTCGGCTCCCCAGCCAGACCGGCGCCAGCCTGAGCGCGTCCAAGCAGATCACCTCGCTGGACCGCAGCGAACGGTCCGGCCCGCCGCCGGCCGGCCGGCGCAAGCCGGACACGACGCGCGGCGGTCCCGCGCCGCCGCCCGCGGCCGTGGCGGAGCGCCCGCGCCCGCTGCCCGACGAGCGGCCGGCCCGGGTGACCACGCTGGGCTACCGGGATCTCGTCGACGACGTGAGCCGGCGGGCCGGGGTGGACTTCTTCACCGCCAAGGTGGCGGCCGAGGCGACCGTGCTCGCGCTGGCCTGGGCGCTCGACGAGGCCGAGCGGGAGCGGCTGCTCGAGGCGGTGCCACTGAAGCTGCACGACGTCGTGCCGGTGGACGGCATCGAGCGGCGGCGGGACCTGCCCGGCTTCCTGGACGAGGTGGGCCGGCGCAGCCGCCTCACCCCGGAGCAGGCGCGCTACCAGGCCGAGGCCACCCTCGCGGCGCTGGCCGACGCGGACGGCGAACTGGTCGAGTCGCTGCACGTACCGGACGGGTTGCGGGATCTGCTCGAGCCGCCGGAGCCCGGCGGCGGCCTGGTGGGTCCGACGTCCGCCACCGCCCCGCTGGACGAGCAGGAACTGCGCGCCGCGCTTGGCCGGTTGCCGTACTGGTCCAGCGACCGGCAGTCGCTGGTGCGCACCATCGAGCTGCCGGCCGGCAACCTGGACCGGGTGCTCGACCGGCTCGACCAGCTCCGGGGCGAGACCGGGCGCGGGCCGCAGATCGGCCGGCCCGACCCGGACAGTGCCGTGCTCACCGTCCGTACCCGGCAGGTCGACGGGGTGACCGCGCTGGACGTGGATCTGGCCCGGCGGGTCGACGAGGCCATCGACGAGGCCGGCGCCGGGATGGCCGCCGGCTGAGCCGGGCGGTCCGGGCCGGCGGGCGCCACGCCCGCCGGCCCGGGGTGCGCCGGGTAGGTTGCCCGCCGTGGAGAGCGACGCCGACGCCCTGCAGATCGTCGTGGACCCGGCCCGGCCCACCGGCCGGACGCTCCTCGCCGCGGGCGTGGAACAGTCGTACGTCGACCTGGCGGACCCACGCCACCTGCACTTCGATTACGTGCGGCGGATGGCCGCGGTGGTCGACCTGGCCGCCCCGCCGGGCCGGCCGCTGACCGTCCTGCACCTGGGCGGCGGGGCGCTCACCCTGCCCCGCTGGCTGGCCGCCTCCCGGCCCGGCTCACCCCAGCGGGTGATCGAGCGGGACCCGGCGGTGGTCGAGCTGGTCCGCCGCGAGCTGCCCCCGGTGCCGCCCGAGGTGGTCGTCGAGATCGGCGACGCCCGGGACGCGGTCACGTCCGTCCCGGCCGGGGCGTACGACGTGGTGCTGGCCGACGTCTACCAGGCGGCCCGGATGCCCCAGCACGTGGCGAGCGTGGAGTTCGCCGCCGAGGTGGCCCGGGTGCTCCGCCCGGACGGCGTCCTCCTGGTGAATGTCACCGACCTGCCGCCGCTGGTGCAGACCCGGACGCAGGTGGCCACGCTGCGGGCGGTCTTCGCCGACGTCTGCCTGGTCGCCGACCGGCGGATGCTGCGCGCCCGGCGGTACGGCAACCTGGTGCTCGCGGCGGCCACCCGTCCCGACCGGCTGCCGGTACGCCGTCTCCTCGCCCGCGCCGCCGGCGACCCGGTGCCCGGAGGTGTGCTACACGGGGCGACGCTGGACGCGTTCGTCGCCGGCACCCGGCCGGCCACCGACGCCACCCTCGCCAAGCGCTGACCGGCGGGTTTCCACCGGTCCCGGGCGGGTAGCCGCGCCGGATGAGCAGAGCCGACGACCGGTCCACCGCCCGCCGGGCGCTGATCGTGATCGGTCTGGTGCTCGCCACGCTGCTCGGGCTGGCGCTGGTCTGGGCGACCCGGCGGGTGCTGGTCTGGGGCCTCGTCGCGGCGTTCTTCGCGGTGGCCCTGAACCCTCTGGTCGACCGGGTGGAACGGCGGTTGGTCCGGCGCCGGGCGCTGGCCACCCTGCTGGTCTTCCTGGCCACCTTCGTGCTGCTGGCCGCGCTGGGCGCGATGATCGTCCTGCCGCTGGCCGACGAGCTGGGCCGGTTCGCCGACCGGGCGCCGGAGCTGCTCCGCGAGGCGCGCGCCGGCCGGGGACCGCTCGGCGAGGTGCTGAACCGGTTCCACCTGCTCCGGTACGCCGACACCCACGCCGACCAGATCGAGCGCTACGGCTCCCGGCTCGGCCAGCCGGCGGTCGGCGTGCTCCGGGGCGTGCTGGAGATCGTCGCCGCGGTGCTCACCGTGGTGGTGCTGGCCTACCTCATGGTGCTGGAGGCGCCGAAGATCATCGCGGGCACGCTGCAGCTGATCGGCGACGGCGCGGCCGAGCGGCTGCGGCGCATCGGCCGGGACTCCTCCCGGATCATCACCGGCTACCTGAGCGGCAACCTGCTCATCAGCGTCATCTGCGGCGGCCTCACCTTCGCGGTGCTCTTCCTCGTCGGGGTGCCGTTCGCCGGGGTGATCGCCCTGGTGGTCGCGCTGGCCGACCTGGTGCCGCTGGTCGGGGCCACCATCGGGGCGATCGTCGCGGCCGGGGCGGGGTTCCTGCACTCCCCCACCGCCGGCGTGGTGGTGCTGGTCTTCTTCGTGGTCTACCAGCAGGTCGAGAACCACCTGCTGCAACCGGTCATCATGGCCCGTGCGGTCCGGCTGAACCCGTTGACCGTGCTGGTGAGCGTGCTGCTCGCCGCCGAACTGGCCGGCCTGGTGGGCGCCCTGCTGGCCATTCCGGTCGCCGGGATCGCGCAGGTCCTGCTGCGCGAGTTCGCCCACGCCGGCCGGCAGGCCCTGGCCGTCCCCGCCGTCCCGGGCCCCGAACGGCGTCCGGCCGGCGGGCGGGCTCCCGGGGACGGGAACGCGCCGCCGGCCGGCGGGTGAGCCGCGCGGGACGGGATCAGCGGCGGTGCACCACCTCGGGCGACTCGCTCTCCAGCGGCACCGCGTTCGCCGGGACCAGGCCGAGCTGCACGGCCGGCCGGGACAGGGTGGCGTCGAGCAGCCAGTCCGCCCCGACCCGGGCCCGGTTGCTGGGCATGGCGTACAGGTGGTAGCCGCGGGTGACCACCTTGGCCGGCAGGCCCGCCAGCGGCACGTGCAGCGGGTTGGCCGCGGCCTCCTTGCCGCCCAGGTCGACCACCCAACCCAGGTCGCGGTGCTTGTACGACTTCCGGGTGCCCTGCCCGTACGAGGCGGCGATGTTGCGCGCGGCCAGCTTGCCCTGCCGCTGCGCGTGCTGGGCGGTCATCGCGCACACCTGCCCGGGACGGGTCGGATCGGGCACGGCCGCCGCGTCGCCGCAGGCGAACACCTCCGGGTAGCCGGGGACGTTGAGGTACTCGTCGACCACGAGGCGCCCCTTCTCGGTGCGCAGCCCCAGCTCGGCCACGAACGGGTCGGGGCGCACCCCGACGCACCAGATCAGGCTGCACGTCGGCACGTACTCGCCGTCGGTGAGCATCACCCCGTCCGGGGTGGCCTCCGACACCGAGGTGCCCATCCGCACGTCGACGCCGCGGCGGCGCAGCACCCGGTCGGCCGTGACGGACAGACGCTGGTCCAGCTCGGGCAGGACGCGCGGGGCCACGTCCAGCAGCATCCAGCGGGGCCGCACCTTGAGGTGGGGCCGCTGGGCCATCAGCCGGTCGGTGAAGAGCTGGCCGTGCGCGGCCACCTCGGTGCCGGTGTAGCCGGCGCCCACCACCACGAACGTGGTGCGGGACCGCTGCTCGGCCGGGTCCTCGGCCAGCTCGGCCAGCTCGACCTGGCGGACCACGTGGTCGTGCAGGTACAGCGCCTCGGGCAGGCCGCGGAAGCCGTGCGCGTACTCGGTCACCCCGGGGATCGGCAGCAGCTTGTTGACGCTGCCGACGGAGAGCACCAGCCGGTCGTACGCGAGCTGGCCGTGGTCCCCCTCCGCGGAGCGGTAGCCGACCCAGCGGTTCTGCAGGTCGACCCGGTCCGCCTCGCCGATGACCACGCGGACGCCGTCGAGGGTGCCGGCGAGCGGCACGGAGATCCGGGTGGGCTCGACCACCCCGGCGGCGACCTCGGGAAGCAGCGGCAGGTAGAGGAAATAGTCGGTCGTGTTCAGCAGGACGATCTCGGCCTGCCTGCCGGCCAGCCGGCTCAACGTCTTCGCCGCGTGGTATCCGGCGAACCCGGCCCCCACGATCACCACACGAGGTTTCGTCATGCCTGCTGCCGTTCCCGTCGAGGACCCCGACAAACGTGGCGTCAGTCCGCGGAAAGCCGCACGTACCCCTTGCGGCCCACCGCCTCGAGGTCCCAGGACTGCCCGAAGGCCCGCAACCGGTCGACGGCGATCCGGCCGATCTCCGGCGGGATGTCGGGGTCGAAGACCAGCCGGCCGTCGACCGGGTTGAGGTTGAGCATCGCCCGGGCCAGGGCCAGCGGAGTGGCGCTCGCCCAGGCCTGCGGGCTGCACGCGGTCGGGTACGGCACGGCGAAGAGCAGCCGCTCGCGCGGGTAGCCGCTGAGCGCCTCGGGGAGCCGGTAGCCGAACTGCTCCGCCACCTCGATCAGCGCCAGGCTGATCCGGTTGGCCTCGGCCCGGTACCCGTACCGGGTCAGCCCGAGGACGGCGAGCGAGTTGTCGTGCGGCCACACCGTGCCGTGGTGGTAGCCGAGCGAGTTGAACAGCGCGTCCTCGCGCGACAGGGTGCGGATTCCCCAGCCGGAGAAGGAGTCCTCCGCCATCAGCTGCCGCACCACCCGGTCCGCCCGCTCCGGTGGCACGATGCCGCTCCAGAGCAGGTGGCCCATGTTCGACGTCTTCGAGTCGATCCGGTTCTTGTCGCCGTCCAGGCCGACGGCGTAGAAACCACCCCGCTCCTCGATCCAGAAATCGCGGTTGAACTGGTCGTAGAGCCGAGCGGCGTCCGCGCGCAGCCGGCGGGCCAGGGCCGGGTCGTTCAGGGGGCCGTCGGCGAGCTCGGCGAGCCGCAGCTTCGCGTCGTATCCGTAGCCCTGGATGTCGGAGGTGGCGATCGGCAGCACCGGGATCCGGCCGTCGTGGAAGACGACGCCGTTCGGCGAGTCCCGCCAGCACTGGTTCCCCAGGCCCTCCGGCGAGCGGGTGGCGTACTCGACGTAGCCGTCGCCGTCCCGGTCCCCGTAGTGGTCCATCCAGTCGAGGGCGGCCATCGCGTTGTCCCGCAGGCTCCGCACGAGGTCGTCGTCCCGGGTCCACCGCCAGTACTCGGACAGGAGGACCAGCCAGAGCTGGGTGGCGTCGGCGGTGCCGTAGTACGGGCCGTACGGCTTCAGCCCGGTCCGGGTCAGCTCCCCGCTGCGGACCTCGTGCAGGATCTTGCCCGGCTCCTCGTCGGTGAAGTCGTCACAGCGGTCGCCCTGCAACCGGGCCAGGGCGAGTAGCGCGCCGCGCGCCATGCTCGGACCGGCGACCAGTGTGTGGTAGGCGGTGAGCAGGGTGTCCCGGCCGAAGACGCTGAGGAACCAGGGCAGTCCGGCGCCGGGCAGCAAAATGCGCTGCCCCTTGACCTCCAGCTCCAGCCGGAGCGAGGCGATGTCCTGCCCGGTCCGGTGCATGGTCCGCTCCAGCGCCTGACTGTCGCTGTGCAGCAGGGCCCGCTCGGCCATCCAGTGGCGGAACGGGTCGGGTACCCGCCCGTGGACCACGTCGGCGATGTCGCCCCGGACCGACTCGACCACCCCCAGGCCCGGCGGCAGCGGCACGTCCAGGTCGACGAACCACTCCTCCCGTTGGTGCAGCTCCAGCTCCCACACCAGCTCGTCGCCCTCGACCCGGTCCGCGGGCCGCGAGGAGCAGACCCGGGTCTCGGCGGAGAAGCCGTCGGCCGCGTACGTGAAGCAGAGCTGGTCGGGCGTGTGCCGGCGGGTGATGTGCGCGGAGCGGTCCCGGACCCCGGACTTGACCTCGAAGAGGTCGGCGAAGTCGGCGGCCGCCGCCAGCCGCAGCTCGATGCGGACCAGTTCGGGCTGGTAGGACACCAGTTCCACCCGCTCGTGGAAACCGTCGCCGATGTAGCGCAGCCGCCGGAAGCCGAGGCCGTTCGCCGGGAGGCCGGGCAGCTCCGGACTGGCGAGCGCGAACTGGGCCGAGTAGGGCTGAAGGATCTGCGAGCGGAGCACGAGCAGGCGCTGCCCGTTCACCGTGAGCACCCACCCGCTGAGCAGCCGCGTGTCCAGATGGACCAGACCACCGATGCTGCCGGGCGGCACGTCGCCGGACGGCTCCGAGTACATGAAGGTGGGGCCGTTGAGGACGGCGATGGATTCGGCGCCCAGCTCGGGCGGGATGGATCGCTGGTCCCCGCTCGCATGGGCGGGGGCCAGCACGCCCGGCGTCGGGTCGGCCGGAGTCGGACGCACGACAGCCATGCGCCGACGGTAGGAGGAGTGCGGGCGAGGGTGGCATCACCCGTTCCGGATGAAATCGCCACGCTGATCCATGCCTGACTATATGGACAGGCTTCCCATCCGGGGCGAGGATGCCCAGATGGGAACCCACGAGACCGCCGGGGGTCGGGCACCCCGAAGGGGGTCACCGTCGTCACCACCAACCTGACCAACGACACCACGCTGCGGTGGCAGCGCGGCACCGAACCGGACCTCGCCGGCTACGAGGTGGTGTGGCGGGAGACCACCGCCCCCGAGTGGTAGAAGGTGCTGCCGGTCGGCGACGTCACCGAGGTGACGATCGACCTGTCCAAGGACAACGTGTTCTTCGGCGTGCGGGCGGTGGACCGGGCGGGGCACCGCAGCCCCGTGGCGTTCCCGAAGCCCGGCAGCTGACCGCCGCTCACCCGGATCGGGTGGGGTGACCTCACCCGGCCGAGACGGAGAGTGGTGGGAAGCGCGAGAGTCGACTCCGACACGAGGGGAGCCCGTAGTGAGCATCCTGCCGTCCGACCGACGTATCTCCCACTACCGGCAGCAGAGTGGCCGCCCGCAGCTCACGCCCCGTCAGCGCCGGCGCGTCGAGCACAAGGAGGCGAAGCTCCAGCGCCTCACCGGTCAGCGACCGCAGGATCGAAGGCCCGGGCGCTGAGCCGATGAACGTGGTGGCGGTCGCCGTTGCGCGGCCGCCACCGCGCCGTTCAGCCCGCCGTCGGCGCGGTGATCGCCCAGCGCTCGTGGTCCCGCCAGGCGCCGTCGATGAACAGGTAGTCGGGCGAGAAGCCCTCCTGACGGAACCCGAGCCGCCGGGCCAACTTCTTCGACGGCTCGTTGCCGGGCTGGATGTTCGCCTCCAGCCGGTGCAGCCCCAGCGCGGTGAACGCGTGCTCGACGACCAGCCGGACCCCGGCCGAGGCGTGCCCGGTGCCGGCGTACGGCAGGAAGGCGGCGTAGCCCAGGTAGCCGCCGCGCAGCGCGCCCAGGACGATGCCGCTGATGTTCGCGTACCCGGCGATCTCGCCGGTGGCCCGGTCGCAGAGCAGGTACCCGGAGCTGTTCCGCGCCCGGATCTTGCGCAGGTAGGCGGCGTACCGCTCGGCGTCGTCGGGCGCGGCGAGCCACGGGTGGTGCAGGTCGCGGCTGCGCCGGGCGGCGGCGACGAACTCCGCCTCGTCCGTGGGGCGGGGACGGCGGATCGCGACGCGGCCGTCGCTGCGCAGATACCTCACGGTGATCCACTCTCGGTCACCCGTCCGCCCGCTGTCCAACCGGGGTCGCGCCACGCGCGGACGTGCCCTAGCGTGGCATCCGAGGACGGGAGGTCGATCATGAGGACTGCTCCACTCGGCACGGTGCTGGTTTCCGCTTCGCCGGTGGGAGACCCGGTGTCCTGATCTGGTCCGGCGCGCCGCCACCCGGTCCGCCCGGCGCTTCCCGCCGGGCCCGACACCGCCACCCGCACCGCGAAGCGATCCGGTGATCCGCCCTGCGCGGGTCCCGACGTCCCGGCGTGCCCGCACGCCACCACATCGCTTCCGAGGGAGTTCCTCGTGTTTCCGGACGACCCGTCCGGGCGCCGCGTCGCGCCCGGACCGCGTATCCCTGCCCGGTGGCCGGCATGACGGCCACCCTTCCGGCCGACCGGCTCGGCCCCGACTTCCGGCGGCTCTGGACCGCCTCCGCCGTCTCCAACCTCGGTGACGGCATCACCCTGGTGGCCGCGCCGCTGCTGGTCGCCTCGCTCACCCCGGACCCGGCGGCGGTGGCCGCCGCGGCACTCGCCCCGCAGCTGCCGTGGCTGCTCCTCGCCCTGGTCAGCGGGGCGCTCGTGGACCGGCTCGACCGCCGCCGGCTGATCGTCGCGGTCAACCTGGGTCGGGCCCTGGTGCTGGCCGCGCTGGCCGGGGCCGTGCTCGCGGGCGTGGCCACGGTGCCGCTGATCTGCCTCGCGTTCTTCCTGACCGGCGTCGGCGAGACCCTGGCGGACACCGCAGCCGGGGCGCTCCTGCCGTCGGTGGTGCCCGCCGAGCGCCTGGAGCAGGCCAACAGCCGGCTCTCCGCGACCTTCGTGATCGGCAACCAGTTCGTGGCCAAGCCGTTCGGGGCGTACCTCTTCGTGGGCGCGGCGGCGCTGCCGTTCGGATTCGACGCGGCCACCTTCGGGCTGGCCGCGCTGCTGCTGGCCCTGCTGCGCTGGCGACCCGTCCCGCCCGCGACGCCGCCGGAGCCCGCGGCCCCGCGCCGGTCGCTGCGGGCCGACGTGGTGGAAGGCGTACGCGCGCTCTGGGCCGTGCCGGTGCTGCGCACCCTGGCCGGCTGCATCGCCGTCATGAACGTCGCCTTCTGCGCCGCGTTCGCCGTGTTCGTGCTCTACGCCCGTCAGCGGCTCGGCCTCGCCGAGGTCGGGTACGGGCTGCTGCTGACCGCCTCGGCGATCGGCGGGCTGGCCGGCAGCGCGCTGGCCACCCGGCTGCGGTCCCGGTTCGGCACGCCGGCGCTGTTGCGGGCCGGGCTGCTGATCGAGATCGGGCTTCAGCTCGTCCTGGCCGGCACCCGGCACCCGGTGGTCGCCGGCGCGGCGCTGGTCGTGTGGGGCGGCCACGCCATGGTCTGGGGTGTGCTCGTCGTGTCGCTGCGGCAGCGCCTCGTGCCGGACCGGCTGCGCGGCCGGGTGACCGGCGTCTACGCCCTGGCCGACCTGGGCGGCGCGGCGCTGGGCACCGCCACCGGCGGCGTCCTGGCCCGGGCGACCGGGAGCATCCTGGCACCGTTCTGGCTGGCCGCGGCGGCGCTCACGGTGCTCACCGTGCTGGTGTGGCGCCGGCTGGGCGACACCGGGCGCTGATCGGCCCGGCACCGGTGGGGAGGCCGTCCGGTCTCCCCACCGGCATCCCCCAACCGCCTCCTCTCGGTCACCTCGGCGTCACGTCGGTGTCGCCCCGCCGACCGATGCCTCCAGCAGGTTGGGGTCACGCCGGACAGGCCGGCCGACCAGCGGAGGACCAGCAGTGGCACACGAGGAGGCGACACCGCCGCGCCGCGGCCGGATCGTCATGCTCGTCGACAACAAGGTCGAGGGCGACTCCCGGGTGCAGAAGATCGCCCGGTCCGCCGCCGAGGCCGGGTGGGACGTCACCCTGCTCGGCCGCTCCCCGGACGGCGTCGAGCGGACCTGGCGGCTGGGCGCCGCCGAGGTGCGGCTGCTGCCGATGGCGGAGCCGCTGCACCGGCGCCGGCACGAGTTCCGCCGTTCGTTGCGCTGGCCGCTGGCGTACCGGTCGGGTGGCATCGCCGAGCACCGCGCCCAGTGGGTCCGGGCCTGGCGGGCCGACCTCGCCGTCCGGTCCGCCCTGGTCATGCGGCGCGCGGCCGACGGCGAGCTGGCCGGCGCCCGGCTGGGCCGGGCGCGGCGCGCGCTGCGCCGGCGGGAGATCGCCGCCGGGCTGCTCGACCGCTGGGTGTGGCTGCGCACGAAGATGATGAACCGGGTCCGGTACGGCCGCCGCTTCCGCAGCCCCTGGGACCGCGCCTACACGCTGTTCTGGCAGCTCGTCCAGGGTGACCGGGCGTGGCGGCGGCTGGAGCCGGGGCTCTGGGACTACGAGCTGGCCTACGGGCCCGAGGTGGACCGGCTGCGCCCGGGCCTGATCCACGCCCACGACTTCCGGATGCTCGGCGTCGGCGCCCGCGCCAAGATCCGCGCCGCCGGTGAGGGCCGCCGGGTGGCGCTGGTCTGGGACGCCCACGAGTTCCTGCCCGGGATCAAACCGTGGCGGGACCACGCCCGCTGGCTGCCCGCCCACCGGGCGCACGAGCGGGAGTACGCCCCGTACGCCGACGCGGTGCTCACCGTCTCGGCGGACCTGGCCGAGCTGCTGCGCCGCGAGCACCGGCTCGCCGAGGCGCCGGGCGTGCTGCTCAACGCCCCGGCCGACGAGCACCGCCCGGCCGACGACGCGCCGCCGCCGGACCTGCGGGCCGAGTGCGGGCTCGCTCCCGGCGTGCCGCTGCTCGTCTACAGCGGCGCGGCGGCCCCGCAGCGCGGGCTGGACACCCTGGTCGAGGCGCTGCCCCGGCTGCCCGGCGTGCACCTGGCGCTGGTGGTCAACCCGGCGCTGCGCTACGTCGAGCGGCTCGCCGAGCAGGCCGCTCGGCTCGGCGTCCCCGACCGGCTGCACGTGCTGCCGTACGTGCCGCACTGGCAGGTGGTGCCGTTCCTGTCCGGCGCCGATGTCGGGGTGATCCCGATCCACCGGTGGCCCAACCACGAGATCGCCCTGATCACCAAGTTCTTCGAGTACGCGCACGCGCGGCTGCCCGTGGTGGTCAGCGACGTGCGGACCATGGCGGCGACGGTGCGGGAGACCGGCCAGGGCGAGGTGTTCCGGGCCGGCGACGTCGACGACCTCGTCCGCGCGGTGACCGCCGTGCTGGCCGACCCCGCCCGGCGCCGCGCCGCGTACGACCGGCCGGGCCTGCTCGCCGGCTGGACCTGGTCGGCGCAGGCCGAGGTGCTGGAGGCGGCGTACCGCCGGCTGCTGCCCGACGCCCCGTCCCCGCCCGACGCCGCACCCCCGCCCGACGCGGACACGCCCGAATCGTCGACTCCCCGAGGAGCGCTCCGGTGCCCACCCCAGACGTGAGCGTCGTCATCCCGGTCTACAACACGCGGCCCTACCTGCGGGCCTGCCTCGACTCGCTGCTGCGCCAGACGATCGGCCGCGACCGCCTGGAGATCGTGGCGGTGGACGACGGCTCGACCGACGGCAGCGGCCGGCTGCTGGACCGGTTCGCCGCCCGCCACCCCGGCACCGTGAAGGTGCTGCACCACACCAACTCCGGCGGCCCGGCCGCACCGTGCAACCGGGGCCTGGAGGTGGCGACCGGCCGGTACGTCTTCTTCCTCGGCTCCGACGACCACCTCGGTCCGGAGGCCCTGGAGCGGCTGGTCGCCGCCGCCGACCGCTACGCCTCGGACGTGGTGCTCGGCAAGGTGGTCGGGGTCAACGGCCGGCACGTCTTCTCCGACGTCTTCGCGGCCGGCAACGCCGTCGACGTGAGCCTGTTCGACTCCGCGCTGCCCTGGTCGCTGGCGAACACCAAGCTGTTCCGCCGGGACCTCGTGGACCGGCTCGGGCTGCGCTTCCCCGAGGACATGCCGGTGCTCAGCGACCAGCCGTTCACCCTCGCCGCCTGCTACCACGCCCGGCGGATCTCGGTGCTCGCCGACTACGACTACTACCACGCGGTGCGCCGCCTGGACGCCCGCAACATCACCTACCACAGCCGCGTCGACCAGCGCCTGGTCAGCGTGGAGCGGCTGTTCGACTTCGTGGCCGGGCTCATCCCGGCCGGCGCCCGGCGGGACGCGGTGCTGCGCCGGCACGTCGGGCTGGAGCTGGCCCACCTGGTCGGCGACGACTTCCGCCGGCTGGACCGTGCCGCGCAGGAACGGGTCCACGCGGCGGTGCGCCGGCTCGTCGAGCGGTACGTCACCGACGGGCTCCGGGACCGGCTCGACATCGAGGCCCGCCTGCGGCTGGGCGCGGTGACCGCCGGGGGCGTCGACGAGCTGCTGGCGATCATCGACCAGGACGCCGAGCGGGGTGTGCCGGCCACGGTGGTCGCCGACGGCCGCTGGCACGCCGGCTACCCGGGCGCGCCGGCCGCCTGGACCGACGTCACCGAGGTACGCGCCGACTGGCTGGCCCGGCTGGACACCGTGACGGTGAGCTGGACGGACGCGCACACGCTCGCGGTGACCACGCGCAGCCCGTACCCCCGCTTCGCCGCGGAGGCCGGGCCGGTGCGGCTGGTGGCCGGCCCGGTCGCCGGCACCACCCTGCTGGACGCCACCGACCCGACCAGCCGGACGGTGCGGACCGACTTCCCGGTCGACCGGCTCCTCGCCGGCAGCGCGGCCAGCGGCCAGCGCCACCCGGTGCGGGCGGAGGTCGACGGTGGCCACGGCCGGGGCAGCGCCCCGGTCCGCGCGCCCCGGCTCGCCGCCGGCTGCCCCCGGCTGCTGCGCCAGGGCGCCCGCCTGTACGGGGTGGCCGCGACCGTCGACCCGCGCAACGGCCAGCTCGTGCTGTCGGTGGTGCCGGTGACCGTCGGGCAGCTGGCCAGCCGGCTGCGGCGGCGGTGGCGGCGGGCCGCGCTGGCCGTCACCCGCCCGGCGCCCGTCCCGGCGCCGGCCGGGCCGGCGGGCTCCCCGGCGCCCCTGAGCCCGACGAACCACGCCGAGCCGACCCCGAGCCAGGTGGGTCAGCTCACCGTCGCGTCCTGAGCCGCGGGGCGCGTCGCTCGCGGCGGCGTCAGAGCGGGCGGGGATGGGGCTGGTCGAGGGGCATGGGGACCCGCAGGAAGGTGGTGCCGCGCAGGTCGAGCCAGGCCCGGTCGGGGGCACGGACCAGACGCACCATCACCTCGGTGCACGCCGGGCAGCGCCCGATCAGCCCGGGTGCGTGCGAGTAGACGTGCAGCCCCGCCACCGGGCCGGTCATGCCGCAGTGGTCGCAGCGGCCGGTGGCGGAACTCAGGTCGACCGCGAAGAGTTCGCGCAGCGGCCCGTCGAGCATGTTGCCGTCCAGGTAGGACATGTCGGTCATGCGCTCTCCTCGGGTGGTCAGCCGGTCGGGCCGAACCGCTCGGTCCGCACCCGCCGGGTCGGGTGGCCCAGCCCCACCAGCAGGTCCGCCACGGTCTCCACGAAGCCGGTGGGGCCGCAGACATAGCAGAGCGGCTCCAGGTCGGGCGGCCAGCCGTGGCTGTTCACGTCGGCCAGGCCGATCCGGTGCGGCTCCCCCCGCCAGCCCTCCGGCGCCGCCCGGGTGTAGATGTAGGCCACGTCCAAGCCCTGGTCGTCGCGGGTGCGGCGGCGCAGCTCGTCGGCGTAGATGACGTCGTCGGGGGTGCGCGCCGAGTAGATGAGCCGGAACGGCGCCCGGCTGCCGGCGGCCCGCCGGGCCCGGACCATCGCCATGAGCGGCACCACCCCGGAACCGCCACCGACCAGCAGCACCGGCGCGGTCTCGTCGGTGCGCCAGACGAACCAGCCGCCGACCGGGCCGCGCACCTCCACCGGGTCGCCCTCGGCGTAGGTGTCGCTGAGGTAGGGCGACAGCTCCCCGTCGGGCACCCGCTGCACGGTCACGGTGATCCGCTCCCCCTCGGCCGGGCCGGCCAGGGAGTACGAGCGCGCCGCCTGGTAGCCGTCCTCCGCCGTGAGCCGGATGTCGAGGTGCTGCCCGGGCTCGTGCCCCGGCCAGCCGGGCACGTCCAGCACCAGGGTCTGCGCGCTCGGCGTCTCCACCCGCCGCTCCACCAGCCGGGCGACCCGCCAGGTCAGTGGGGCGACCACCCGGCCGCCGGCCGTCGGGGCGGCCACCTCAGTCGCCCTGGTAGCGCTGCTCGCGCCAGGGGTCGCCGTAGTCGTGGTAGCCGGCGGTCTCCCAGAAGCCCGGCTGGTCGTCGGCGAGCAGCCGGACCCCGCGGACCCACTTGGCCGACTTCCAGAAGTAGAGGTGCGGCACGATCAGCCGGGCCGGGCCGCCGTGCTCGGCCGGCAGCGGGCCGCCCTCGTAGGTGTGGACCACCCAGGCCCGCCCGCCCCGCAGGTCGTCCAGCGGCAGGTTGGTGGTGTAGCCGCCGTAGGAGTGGGCCAGCGCGTACCGGGCGGCGGTGTCGACGCCGTCGAGCAGGGTGTCCAGCGACACCCCCTGCCAGTCGGTGCCCAGCTTGGACCAGCGGGTCACGCAGTGGATGTCCACGTGCGGCGTCTCCTGCGGCAGGCCCATCAGCTCGTCCCAGGACCAGCGGTACTCGGCGCCCGTCTCGGCGGTGAGCACGAACTCCCAGGTGTCCAGCGACACCCGGGGCGTCGGCCCGGCGGAGAGCACCGGGAAGTCCTCGGTGAGGTACTGGCCCGGCGGCAGGGCCGGTTCGGCCGTACGGGGCCGGCCCTGGAAGCCCGGCGAGACGATTCCCACGCGTCAGTCGTACCACCTGGGGTGGGCCGGGGCGACGGGTTCGGCCGGGAGCCGCCGCGCCGGGTGACCGGCGCGGCGGCCGGGTCACCGCCGCTCGGCGACGACCGCCTCCTCGCCGGTGGCCCGGTCGCGGGTGGCGCGCAGGCTGGTCAGGGTGACGATCACCAGGACGCCGATGATGACGCCGAGCGAGGCGAGGGTGGGGATCTGCGGCACCCCGGGCCAGATGCCGTGCGCCCAGTGCAGGCCCAGCTTGAGGCCGATGAAGGCGAGGATGGCGGCCAGGCCGTAGCTGAGGTGCACGAGGCGGCTCAGCGCGGCGTGCAGGACGAAGTAGAGCGCCCGCAGGCCGAGCAGGGCGAAGGCGTTGGTGGCGAAGACCAGGTACGGGTCCTCGGTGATGCCGTAGACGGCGGGCACCGAGTCGACCGCGAAGACCACGTCGGTGGCGAGCACGGCGACCACCACGAGGGCGAACGGGGTGAGCGCCCGCCGGCCGTTCTGCTGGATGGTCATCTTCGGACCGTGGTACTCGTCGACCACCGGCATGACCTTGCGCAGCAGCCGGACCGACCGCATCTTGTCGATGTCGACCTCCTGCTCGTGCCCGGACAGGGCGTCGCGCAGCAGCTTCACCGCGGTGGCGACCAGGATGAGCGCGAAGAGCAGGAAGGCGAAGTCGAGGGTCTTCAGGGCGGCGGCGCCCAGGGCGATGAAGACCGCGCGCAGCACCAGCGCGCCGGCGATGCCGTAGAGCAGCACCCGCTGGGCCAGCACGGCGGGCACCGCGAACGCGGCCAGCAGCAGCATGAAGACGAAGAGGTTGTCGACCGAGAGCGACTTCTCGACCAGGTAGCCGGTGAGATACTGGACGCCCTGCTCCGAGCCGTAGCGGCCCCACACCCAGCCGCCGAAGGCCAGCGGCAGGGCGATGTAGAAGGCCGACCAGCCCAGCGCCTCCCGGAGGGAGACCTCGTGCGGCCGCCGGGTGACCAGGAAGTCGAGCACCAGCAGCGCCAGCACGCCGGCGATGGTCACCGCCCACAGGGTGGGGGTCCCCACCGACGACAACTCGGCAGCGGACAGGTACGACAACTCGGTCATGGAGCCTCCTCGAACACCGTGTCATGTTCGAGGTCTCCTTCACCCACCGTTCGTGGGCAACCACCCGAGGCGCGCCCGGGGCCCGCCGTACTGACCGGAATGGTTCGTGGGAAGTACTCCCCTCGCCGCCTCAAGGTTAGGGCAACCTCAACGTGGACGCCAAGTGGCGACGCGGGTGATTGCCCTGGTCAACCGCTGTGCGGAACAGCGGCCGTGGTGCCGCGCGGGCCGGGGCCCTATGGTGACGCGATGAACAGTCAGGGACCGCTGACCGGCGTACGGGTGATCGAACTGGCCGGCATCGGACCCGGGCCGTTCGCCGCCATGATGCTCGCCGACCTCGGCGCGGACGTGGTCCGGGTGGACCGGGTCGGCGGCGGCGGCTTCGGCGACATCCCGGGTGACCTGCTGAACCGCAACCGCCGCTCGCTCGCCGTGGACCTCAAGACGCCCGAGGGACGCGAGGTGGTGCTGACCCTGGTCGCCGGGGCGGACGCCCTGATCGAGGGCTTCCGGCCCGGGGTCACCGAGCGGCTCGGCCTCGGCCCGGACGACTGCCGCGCCGCGAACCCGCGACTGGTGTACGGGCGGATGACCGGCTGGGGGCAGGACGGCCCGCTCGCCCACACGGCCGGCCACGACATCGACTACCTGGCGCTGACCGGCGCACTGCACGGCGTCGGCCGCGCCGGCGAACGCCCCGTGCCGCCCATGAACCTGCTCGGCGACTTCGGCGGCGGCGGCATGATGCTGGCCCTCGGCGTCGTGGCCGCGCTGTACGCGGTCCGCGCCGGCGCACCCGGCCAGGTCGTCGACGCGGCCATCGTGGACGGCGTGTCGGTGCTGTCCACCCAGATCCACGCGCTGCGGCGCGCCGGCATGTGGCAGGACCCGCGCGGGGTGAACCTGCTCGACGGCGGCGCACCCTTCTACGACACGTACGAGTGCGCCGACGGGCGGCACCTCGCGGTCGGCGCCCTGGAGCCGCGGTTCTACGACGAGCTGGTCCGGCTCACCTGCTTCCCGCTCGACGGCGACGACGCCCCCGACCGGCACGACCCGGCGAACTGGCCGGCGCTGCGCGCGGCCTGGGCCCGGCTGTTCCGCACCCGCACCCGGGACGAGTGGGCCGCGCTGCTGGCCGGCTCGGACGCCTGCGTGGCGCCGGTGCTCGACTGGGCCGAGGCCCCGGGGCACCCGCACCTGGCCGCCCGGGAGGTCTTCGTCGCGCCCGACGGGGTGCCCCAGCCGGCCCCCGCGCCGCGCTTCTCGGCCACCCCCACCTCCGTGCGCCGGCCACCGCCCAGGCCCGGTGAGCACACCGACGAGCTGCTGGCCGAGGCCGGTCTCGACGCCGCCCGGATCGCCGCCCTGCGCGCCGCCGGCACGGTGGCCTGACGGGCGGTGTCAGCGGCGGGGCGCCAGGGCCGGTTCCACCATGTCCCGGAAGTCGCGCGGCAGCTGGACCACCACGTCCTGGAACTCCCCGCTGGTGATCGCCTCGCGCAGCGTGCAGAACACGGCCCGCACCCCGTCCCGGGCGGTGTTCTCGTCGACGCCGGCCCGCGCGGAGACCCGGGCGACGAACTCGGCCGCGCCGAAGCGCTCGGCCGCCTCGGCGCGCGGGTCCGGCTTCAACAGCCCCTGGAGGGGCTTCGGCATCTGGGCGGCGAGATCCAGCACCTCACCGCCGGTCAACCGGTCGGTGAGGGTGGCCAGCGTGGCGCGCGTGAGCTCCGCCGCCAACTCCTGGGACGTCCCGGTACGCCGCGCCACCCGGCCGACGAAGGTGAGGTAGTGCATGAGTGGTACCCCCTTCGATGCTCAGTACCCGCGCGGCTACCCGTCACGACGGCCCGCAAACGGTGCCGGAATTCCACCGGCGCGCGGGGCGTGACCCGCGGTCCGGCGGGTAACCGCCGCCGGTCGTGACCGCAACTACAGGCGCGAGGAGCCCCACCCATGGCGAGTTACACCGACGTCCTCGAGTATCTGTCCGCGCTGGACTACCCGGCCGGCAAGGACGACGTCATCCAGGAGGCCGAACGGGAGGGCGCGCCGCCGGAGGTGTTGAAGGCGCTGCGTGCGCTGCCGCCGGTGGACTACGCCAACGGCACCGAGGTGGCCCGGTCGGCGGGCATCGACGCCGCCCCCGAGGTGGGTCGCTCGCAGCGCGCGGCGCAGGCCCGGGAGCCGCACACGCGGGTCTCGCAGCACCTGCGCGGCATCTGACCCCGCCCGGTGCCGCGCCGGACGGCCGCCCGGGTTCACGGACACGTGCCGGCGGCGCTCCAACTGGTGGTGATGGCGCTGGCCGGCGGCGCCGCCGCCGGCGCCGCCGCCGTCATGCTCACGCCGGCACTCAGCCCGCTCGTCGGGTGGGACGCCGCCGCGCTGAGCTGGCTCGCCCTGCAGTGGACGCGGCTGTCCCGGCTGGACGCCGCCCGCACCGCACGGCTGGCGAAGCTGGAGGACCCCAACCGGGCGACGCGTGACGCCCTGCTGCTGGCCGCCTGCCTGGCCAGCCTGCTGGCGGTCGGCCTGGTGCTGACGACGGCGCACGACGTCCCAGCCGGACTGCTCCGGGACCTCTACGGGGCACTCGGCGTGCTGAGCATCGCGGTCTCCTGGTTCGTGGTGCACACCGTCTACACCACCCGGTACGCCCGGCTCTACTACAGCGGCGAGCCGGGCGGAATCAACTTCCACCAGGACGAGCCGCCCTGCTTCTCCGACTTCGCCTACGTCGGCTTCACCGTCGGCGCCACCTTCCAGGTCTCCGACACCGACCTGTGCAGCTCGGAGCTGCGCCGGACGGCGCTGCGGCACCTGCTGCTGTCGTACCTGTTCGGCGCGGTCATCGTCGCCGCCACGGTGAACCTGCTCGCCAGCCTCGCCCAGTGAGCCCAGGTGACAGGCGGGCGCCCCGGGTCACGAACCGCGACCTGGGGCGCCAAGCAGCACCTGTCCCCGCCGGTCCCGCGCCCGAACCGGGTCGCGACCGACAGGCGGTGGATGTTCGCCCGAACCGGGCGGGCATCGCTGCCACGATCATCATACGACAGGGCATCAGCCGAACGGGTGAGTATCCCGGGATTGTGGCGGTCGGCACGTCCCGGTCATGCGGTCACCTCGGCGTACCGCTTCTCCAGATCCACCCGGGCCAGCGCCCCGACCAGCCAGGCCAACCGCTCCGACTCGCCGCTCCCGGCCAGCCCGGCCAGGTCGTCGGCGGAGCGGCCCAGCCCCAGCCGGCGGGCCGCCGCGAGCGCCCGCCGGTCGGCCACCGGCGCCACCTCGCGCCACACCGCCTGCACCTCCCGCAGGAACAGGTCCGTGACCTCGTCGTCGACCCCGGGCAGCCCGGTCAGCAACCGCCGCTCCCGGCCCGGATCCTGGTGCGCCTCGGTGCGCAGCCGCCGCAGGTCGCCCCGGTACGCGTCGACCACGTTCTGCGCCAGGTCACCGAGCGTGGCGGCGAGCGCGTCCACGTCGCCGCGCTGTCCCGCGGCGCGCAGCACGCGGACCCGGTCGGCGTGCAACGAGCGGGCCAGCCGGGCGGCGCTGTCCCAGCCGGCGTCCCGCAACCCCGTCGCCGCGTCGATCGCCTTGTGGAAGTCGCCCCGCCGGGCCAGCAGAACGGACAGGTAGAGCACCTGGAACAGCTGGGACGGGTTGTTCGTGACCCGGAACCCGTACCGTTCGGCGAACCCCCGCCCGTCCCCGGCGAGCCGGCGGACCAGCCGCTTCTTGTCCTCGACACTGGAAATCGCACTGGTGGTGGGCATGCCCGCCGTCTACCCGGGGCGGGCCGGGGCATTCAGCCGAGCGTGCCGCCGCGCCGGTCCCGCGCCTTGAGCCGGGTGGTGGGCAGGGCCGGGGCGGGCAGGGGAGGCGCCGCGTCGTCGGCCACCGTGCCGAACCGCCGGCCCGCCATCCAGTCCTCGCGGGCGGCCACGACCTCCTCGTGCGACCGGCCCACGAAGTTCCACCACATGACCAGCGGCTCCTCGAACGGGGTGCCGCCGAGCAGCAGCAGCCGGCTGCCCGGTGCCGCCCGCAGGGTCAGCGCGTCCCGGCCGGCGCCCAGGTAGAGCAGCGCGCCGGGGGCGAAGGCCACCCCGTCCACCTCGGCGGAGCCGGACATGGCGAGCAGCCCGTACTCGAAGTCGCGGCGCAGCGGCAGCGTGGCCGGTGCCGGGCCGCGGACCTCCAGCTGCGCGCCGACCAGCGGAGTGTGCACCACGGCCGGGGAGCGCTCCCCGCCCACCTCGCCGACGAGCAGGGTGACGTCCAGGTCGCCGTCGCGCCATCGGGGCAGGTCGGCGTGGTGGGCGAAGTCGGCCGACCCGGCCCGGGCCGGGTCGGGCAGCGCCACCCACAGTTGCACGCCGTGCATCACCGGCGGGTGCACCAGGGGCGAGCGTTCCGAGTGGGCGATGCCGTGGCCCGAGGTCATCACGTTGAGCTGGCCGGGCCGGATCGGCTGGACGTTGCCCAGGCTGTCGCGGTGCAGGATCTCCCCGTCGAGCAGCCAGGTGACCGTCTGCAGCCCGGTGTGCGGGTGCGGCGGCACCTCCATGCCGGGGCGCTCGGCCACGTCGTCCGGTCCGAAGTGGTCGACGAAGCACCAGGCGCCGACCAGCCGCCGCTGCCGCTGCGGCAGCAGGCGGCGCACCGTGGTGTAGCGCCCCAACGGCACGTCGTGACCGGGCAGCAGCACGCTGCCCGGGTCTGTGGAGCCCACGCCAGGTGGGAGGGTCTGCGCCGGCAGGGATTCGGTACGGTCCACCGCCCGACTGTACGCTCAGCCGGCCGCGACGCTCACGGTGTTCGCCCCGCTCAACGGCCCCAGACGCCGTGCTCAGCCGGCCGAGACGCTCACGGTGTTCGCGCCGGCCGCCAGGTCGAGGTCGAGCCGGATCCGGGCCTGGTCCCAGCCGGGTGAGCTGACCACCTGGCCGGCGGCCACCCCGGTGCGACGGTCGCCGTACACGGCCACCGAGGCGGCGCCGGCCCCGACCCGGACCCGGGCCGGCGACCCGCCGGGAACGAGCACGGTCAGTTCGCTGACGCCGCCGCTGACGCGTACGGTCAGTGCGCCGCTCAACGGCGGCAGCCGCAGCCCGGTGCGGGACGCCCCGCCTGCCAGGTCGATCCCGGCCAGCCGGGCCGCGCCCAGGTCGAGTTGCTGCTCGCTGACCCCGCCGGCCAGGCGCAGCCGCCAGGTCACCCGGGAGTTCAGCACCGCCTCGACGGCGGCCGGCCCGGACCGGCCGTTGTCCTGGACGCGCAGCCGGACCCGGTCCCCGGTCACCTCCGGCCGCGGGGTGACACCGGCAGCGTCCGGCGTGCCGATCCGGTACAGGTCGTCGCCCAGGTCCGCGACCCGCAGCGTGAAGCTGGCCAGCGGGTCGACCAGCTCGAAGTCGGCCAGCCGCCGGCCGCCGCGCGGGGCGGTGAGCGTCTCCTCCGCCGCAGTGGTCACGCCGCCCGGCCGGCGGCCCTCGGCCGGCGTGGGCCGCTGGCTGTCGGTGGGCGTCACCTGCTGGCCCTCGGTCGGCGTGGACCCGTGGCCCTCGATCGGCGCCGGCTGGTCGCCCTCCGCCGGCGTCGGCTGGCGGCCCTGGCCCTGCGGGGGCGCCTGGCCGGAGAAGGCGATTCCGAGTCGGCTCGGGTGGGACAGCGTCACGACGACGGCCGCCACGCCGAGTGCCACCACCAGCACCGCGGCGGCGGCCAGCAGGCGGGCGGCCCCGGACCATCCCGACCCGGTCGGCTCAGGGTCGGTCATGGTTGTCCCCTCTCACCGGTCCCCGTCCGCTGATACGTCTCCATTTCGGGTTCAGTTCATTCCTGGATACGCCGCTGGCCGGCACCCCGTGTTGGGGGTGCCGGCCAGCTTGCTTGTGTCAGCTGTTCCAGTGCTGGGCGACGATGTCGGTGGCCTGCTGCTCCCACTGGGCGTAGGCGTCCGGGTAGGCCGAGACCTGCACGGTCTGCGCGGCCTCGGTCAGCGGCATGCTCTCCCAGCCGTCGACCTGCTTCAGGCCCTTGAGGAAGGCCAGGGTGGAGTACTCGGGGTTGGTGATCTGCTCCGGCGTGCCCCAACCGCTGGTCGGGCGCTGCTGGAACAGGCCCAGCGAGTCGTGGTCATTGGCGTCGCCGAGGTGGCCGAGGTTCTCCAGCTTCGACTCCTGCAGGCTCGTGGCGATGGAGATGACCGCGGCCCGCTCGGGCAGGCCGGCCTTCTTCGTCGCCGCGATGATCGCCTTCGCGTTCGCGGTCTGCTCGTCGTTCAGGTCGATGTGCGACTGGGCGCCCTGCACACTCACCGCCACCGGCTTGGTGTCCACCGGGTGGGCGTCGGCGTGGGCGGCGACCGGACCGGCGAAGACACCACCGGTGAAAGCCAGACCAGCAATACCCAGCACACTCTTACGCAGCATCGTGTTCATGACAAAGGCTCCTTGGGGGTTGGCGCACACACGCCGACGGGGGCCGGCAAAGTGCTGGTGTGCGCAAGCACCGTCAGGCGCTCAAAGGGAAAGTCTTAGGGGGATCAGCCAGCGCGCGGGGCAGAGCCTCTACGTCGCGCCGGGACCATGTACAACGACCGACCGGCCACCGTCATTCCCGGCCAGGCAGTCCCGCCTCGGCGGACGGTCGCTCTCGGCGGGTCACCCCGGGAGGCGGGGCGTGGTCCTCGGCCGTTCACCCGGATACAACGACCCCGGCCCGCCGGCCATTCCACCGCCAGGATGCCGCCGGTCACCCCCGCAACCGGACACCGCGCCCATACCGGCACCGTCGGTGGAACGGTATGGACGTATCCGGACCCGGGAGACACACAGAGCGTTCCACTCACCGCCCCGGGCAGAGCGGGAACCGGACATCACGCCGCGTCGGGGCGGCCAGAGATGCCCGCCCGGCGTGGTCCGCCGCGCCGCGTGCGCGCCTTCCGGGCGCAGGCCGACAGCTGGTTTCGCGCATCCAGCTCCAGGCTCTCGAACGCCACGTCCGCCAGTTCGGCAGCCACGGCGCGGGCGTCCCTCGCCGTCTTCCAGATCAACTCGTCCACCCGCTCAATGAACCGGACGACCGTGACGATCCGTACCCCGGGGCGGTGCGGCGACGAGGCCGGCACCGGAACCGGAAGGGGCGTGTCCGTGATGCCGGAGACCGTCGAGACGGTGTTCGCGAACGTGGTCAAGCGGAACCCGGGTGAGCCCGAGTTCCACCAGGCCGTCCGGGAGGTGCTGGAGAGCATCGGGCCGGCCCTGGCCCGCCACCCGGAGTACGCGCACGCGTGCGTCATCGAGCGGATCTGCGAGCCGGAGCGGCAGGTCATCTTCCGGGTGCCGTGGGAGGACGACCACGGCCGGGTCCGGGTGAACCGCGGCTTCCGGGTGGAGTTCAACAGCGCGCTCGGTCCGTTCAAGGGCGGGCTGCGCTTCCACCCGTCGGTGTACCTGGGGATCGTCAAGTTCCTCGGTTTCGAGCAGATCTTCAAGAACGCGCTGACCGGCCTGCCCATCGGCGGCGGCAAGGGCGGGGCGGACTTCGACCCGAAGGGCCGCTCGGACCGGGAGGTGATGCGGTTCTGCCAGAGTTTCATGACCGAGCTGTACCGGCACATCGGCGCGCAGACCGACGTGCCGGCCGGGGACATCGGGGTGGGCGGTCGGGAGATCGGCTACCTGTTCGGCCAGTACAAGCGGATCACCAACCGGTACGAGTCGGGCGTGCTCACCGGCAAGGGGCTGGCGTACGGGGGCGCGCAGGTGCGGCGGGAGGCGACCGGTTACGGGGCGGTCTTCTTCGCCGAGGAGATGCTGAAGCAGACCGGGGACAGCCTGGACGGCAAGCGGGTGGTGGTCTCCGGTTCCGGCAACGTGGCCATCTACGCCATCGAGAAGGTGCACCAGCTCGGCGGCACGGTGGTGGCCTGCTCCGATTCGGACGGTTACGTGCTGGACGAGAAGGGCATCGACCTGGCCCTGCTGCGGGAGCTGAAGGAGCAGCGCCGGGCCCGGCTCGACGACTACGTGCGGCACGTGCCGCACGCGGTGGCGGTCTCCGGTCGTACCGTCTGGGAGGTGCCCTGCGATCTGGCGCTGCCCTGCGCGACGCAGAACGAGATCGGCGGCGCGGAGGCCGCGGCGCTGGTGGCCGGCGGCTGTGTCGCGGTGGTCGAGGGGGCGAACATGCCCACCACGCCGGAGGCGGTGCGGATCCTGGGCCGGGCCGGGGTACGGTTCGCCCCGGGCAAGGCCGCGAACGCCGGCGGGGTGGCGGTGAGCGCGCTGGAGATGCAGCAGAACGCCAGCCGCGACTCGTGGACGTTCGCCCAGTCGGAGCAGCGGCTGCGGGAGACGATGCGGGACATCCACGCCCGCTGCTGGGCCACCGCCGAGGAGTACGGCCTGCCGGGCGACTACGTGGCCGGGGCGAACATCAACGGGTTCCGGCGGGTGGCGGAGGCGATGCTGGCGCACGGTCTGGTGTGAGCGGCCACTGTGGGCGGACCGGCCGACCTTCGCTGACCGTTCGGTCAGTCAATGATTGACAGCCTTCGACGCCCGTCCTAGGTTCAGGGGCGCTACCGGCCGGTAGGCATCCGTCCCGCCTGGCCGCCCCCGTCCCAGGGCGGCGGCACCCGTCCCCGGGGGAGCACCGATGCAGACCTCATCCACCCGCCTCCTGCGCCGGCTGCTCGCCGCCGGCGCGGCCCTCACCGTCGCGGTCGGCCTCGCCGGCGCCGCGCCCGCCGTCGCCGCCGACCGGGACGACGGCAGCCAGCCGCTGCCCGGCTACACCATCAGCAATCCGCCGCTCGCGCCGCTGGTGATCGACGGCGCCACCACCACCGTCCGGCAGGGCGTGCACGCGCACGCCGGCTTCATCATCGAGACCCCCGCCAGGTGGAACGGCAACCTGGTGATGTGGGCGCACGGCTACCGCGGCCAGGGCACCGTGCTCTCCCCCGAGCCGCCCGGCTACGACCTGCGGCAGCGGATGCTGGCGCAGGGGTACGCCTGGGCGTCGTCCTCCTACGACCGCAACGGCTACGACATCCGCTCCGGCGTGCTGGGCACCCGGAAGCTGGCCGACCTCTTCGCCGACACGGTGAAGCGGCCCAGGCGGGTGCTCATCGCCGGGGTCTCGATGGGCGGGCACATCATCGGCCGCTCCCTGGAGCAGTACCCGAACTACTACGACGGCGCGCTGCCCATGTGCGGGGTGCTCGGCGACCAGGAGCTGTTCGACTTCTTCCTCGACTACAACCTGGTCGCGCAGGCTCTCGCCGGGGTGCGCGCGTACCCGACGCCGGACGACTACCTGACCGGCGCGGTGCCGCGCATCCAGGCGGCGCTCGGGCTGGCCGAACTGAAGCCGGGCGGCCCGGACACCACCAACGACCTGGGCAAGCAACTGCGGGCGATCACCGTCGAGCGGTCCGGCGGCCCGCGGCCCGGCGCCGACGCCGCCTTCGCGGTCTGGAAGGACTTCCTGTTCAGCATCACCGTCACCGACGGCGGCGACTCCCCCGCCCAGCGGCCCGGTCAGCTCGCCACGAACCTGCTCACCCGGTACTCCCCGAACAGTCCGGTGAACGTCAACGCCGCCGTGCAGCGGGTCGCACCGGAGAACCTGTGGCAGCGGCTGTCTCCGACGCTGACCGAGGTGCCGCGGATCAGCGGCCGGCCCACCGTGCCGGTGCTCAGCCTGCACGACCTGGGCGACCTGTTCGTACCGTTCAGCATGGAGCAGGCCTACGCCCGCGACGTCGCGTGGCACGGCCGCAGCCGGCTGGTCGTGCAGCGGGCCATCCGGGCCGCGCAGCACTGCGAGTTCAGCCCGGCCGAGGCCGGCGCCGCCTGGGACGACCTGATTTCCTGGGTACGCACCGGCAAGCGCCCGGCCGGCGACACGGTCACCGATCGGAAGGCGCTGGCGGCGCCGGACTTCGGCTGCCGGTTCAGCGACCCGGCCGCCTGGACTGCCGGCTCGGGCACGCGCCGCCTGTACGGACCCTGCTGACCCGTTCCCAGATACGCCGCTGGCCGGCACCCCCGTGTTCGGGGGTGCCGGCCAGCGGTCGTTGTTTGGGTCAGCTGTTCCAGTGCTGGGCGACGATGTCGGTGGCCTGCTGCTCCCACTGGGCGTAGGCGTCCGG